>JAPOKZ010000023.1:0-15054 GCA_029977385.1 Methanobacteriota archaeon | reverse complement strand
TGTCATCACAGTCATCGAACCAGTAAGCCCCATCGCCATCCATATCAAGATCCACCAACAATGGATTGCTACCGTATTCCAACTCCTGTTGATCTAGTATTCCATCCCCATCAGTGTCTGAATCTTCTGGACTAGTTCCATAGATGTGGAACTCGTCCCAGTCTGACAAGCCATCACCATCCATATCTGAGTCATTGAAACCCTCATCCTCTATGCCATCGCAGTTGTCATCCTTACCATTGAGTGACTCCACCATCCCGGGATTAACCTCAGCATCATTATCATCGCAGTCCTGGAAGTGATAGTAATTGTCAGAGTCGTCGTCCTGATCGAAAGTTAGAGGATCGGAGGACCACACAAAGAGCTCATCGTAATCGCTGATGCCATCAGCGTCCGAATCGTATGACAGAGGGTTGGTACCATGGATCATCACCTCCTGATAATCGTCAAGTCCGTCATCGTCGGTGTCATTGTCTATTGCCTTGGTCCCGTAGATCACAACTTCCTGATAGTCGTCCAGCCCATCGTCATCAGAGTCGCTATCAAGGGGATCAGTCAAGTGAAGCGTGGTCTCGTTCACATCACTCAATCCATCACCGTCGTCGTCCTCGTCGAGGAAGTTGCAGTCCCCGTCAGAGTCCGTGTCCGATGGAGTGGATGTGTTGTCCAGCGGGTCAGTTGAGCATGAAAGCTCTAGGGAGTCGCTCCAAGCATCACCGTCGTCGTCCTCGTCGAGGAAGTTGCAGTCCCCGTCAGAGTCTGTGTCCGATGGAGTGGACGTGTTGTCCAGTGGGTCCGTAGAGCAAGCTTGCTCTTCCGAGTCCTCGAAGCCATCCCCATCATCGTCCGAGTCAAGGTAGTTGCAGTCCCCGTCAGAGTCTGTGTCCGATGGAGTGGACGTGTTGTCCAGTGGGTCCGTAGAGCAAGCTTGCTCGTCTATGTCATTCCAACCATCATTGTCATCATCAATGTCGTTGTAGTCTGGCCATCCATCGCCATCTGTGTCCGTAACATTCCCTACTCCGTAGAAAATCAACTCCCATGAGTTCAGTGTTCCCGAGTTAGAACCAGTGACCGAATCTCTGATCTTCAGTGTCCAGTTACCCTGAGAAGACTCATCCCAATGCTGGATCGTCCCGAATCTCCAGTTTGAGTAGTCAGGGTTGTTGTCATTATGCACCTCAGCAAGCCACGACTGGTGACCACTCGGGGACTCCAGAACAATATCCAACTCCCCTCTGGCAGAGTGTGTGATATCGACAATTACGTCTATCGACTCTAGACTTAAGTCAATCGGGACCGAGAGATTGAATTCAGTCCACGTACTAGGTCCGTTGTCGATGGCGGAGTTCTCCATGAATGGCCCAAAAGTAGCGTTCGACTCCACTCCACTGCTTGTCCAATTCTCGGCCAACGACACTGCTGCACCTGCATCTACTGCTCCGAATCCGTATTTGTGGGAAACCGTGAGCCCCGCTCCGTTCACGGACCATGAAGAATCGTTTGCATCATTCTTCCTCGAACTATGGACTAGGATATTCTGGACATCGCGCCAATTCAAATCAGGATTTGCTTCCAGAATTAGTGCAATCACACCCGATACAAGAGGCGTAGCACTAGATGTCCCTCCGAAGTCATGTGTAACGTCTCCTCCGTTATATCCACCAGTTCCAGTAATATCTGTGGTTGTTATTCCCTCATAGGTAGGAGTTCCGCCATTAGAGTGGGCAGTAACCAGAATGTTCGCCCCAGGTTCCGAATACCATGATTGATCTCCATAGTGAGTAATTGCGGCTACTGCAATCGCATACCTTAGACTTGCATAACCATCATAGTTCGAATTATCATTGGCTTCGAGACCATTTCCAGCAGCCCATGTGTATATGTTTCCCAGTCCAGATCTTCCATTGTATACAGAATTCTCAATAGCTGCTATGGTAATTGGTCCAGGTCCTTCAAGACTGTTTCCATCATCATAGGGGCCCCATGAGTTAGAGTAGATGTCTATGTCTCCGTTATCAAAACTCAGAGCATCAGCCGATGTCGAGTCGGTGAAACCACATGCAATCAGCCTGTGCCCAGCAATATCCGCCCCAAAGGCGGCACCTGTTACTCCAATTGAGTTGTTACCTGTTCCAGCTGCAACCCCAGCAACAGCAGTTCCATGCCCATCCCAGGAATTGGGGTCAGGATCCGGGTCATCTCCGCACCAATCATAAGAGTGCTGAGACAGATAGTTTGTAGAAAGATCTGGATGTGAATGTTCCACGCCATCATCGATCACACTGATTAATACTCCAGAACCATTGTATGCGTTCCAGACTGCAGTGACATTTGCATCCTCCCCGGAAGTCCCACTAGTCTGTCCAGAGTTGTTTAGATGCCATTGGTCGTCGTAGAATGGATCATTTGGCTCAAATCTCGGAGAGACAGACTTCTCAAGTAGAGGTGAGAATGACTCAATCTCTCCTTTCAGAGATGATTTTCTTAGCTGTTCGAGAGCATTTCTAGAATCTTCGAAGGTCCAAATGTAAGAACCCTTGAGATACTTCACTGGCTCAATATCCTCGGGTTTAGCTTCCGTCCACTTATGTTCATCAATCGGGATTCCTGTCACAACCAGCCATGAATCAACCTCAGCCAACTCTTCCTCTTCGTAAGAATCGATATCAGAAACCCTATCGAAGGCGTTCTGAACAGAACTTGAGTATGTTCCCAAGATATCTCCGAAAACTACAGTGGGCGTGTTCACAGACTCCTCTTCCCCGATGACTTGCCCAGCAGGGGCAATGACAATCATCATCAACACCAATATGGGGACTCTCACGGTTCACCTCGACAACCAAGAGAATATAGCCGTTCGTCTTCGTTGCTAGTCGACTATCAGAGTATCCGACTGTCTGGAAGAGGAGATTCTATTGTAAATGAAGGGTGCTATGATGAGGTACATTAGAACTCCGTACACCCCCGAAGGCAGACTTAGAGTGGATAGCCCCCCACTAGGAGAGGCAAGAATAAGACCGCCCACAGTAATCCCCACAGTCGCATTCTGTATCCCACTCTCAATAGAAACCGTAGTAGCCTTTGCAGGCTCAAGGTTGAGTATTTTCGAACTCTGGTAACCTATTGTGAGCATAAGGGCGTTTAGTGCCACTACGGAGGGCCCCAGTGTCCCTATGTTATCCATCAGTGTACCCCACTCGCTGGCTATTGCTGCTAGGACGATTATTACAAACATTACAGCCGCCGTTAGGCTAACCCCTCTGTCTAGAGAGTCTGCTGTATCAGGCTTAGTTCTCCTGATTGCCATTCCAATAGCTACGGGAAGAGTAGTTAGCAAGAACATCGTAATTCCAAGACCAATGATGTCGATGCTCGGAGCAGACTCTCCCATGAAATGATCCATTGAGAAGCCCACGACCAATGGCAACGTAATCACCGATACAACCGAAACAACCGCAGTGTAGGAAATAGAAAGCGCTGTATCGCCCTTTGCCAACTTCGTCAGAATGTTAGAGGTGACCCCGCCGGGGCAGCAGGCGAGAATCATCAGTCCCACAGCAAGCTCCCCGTCTAGACCCGCCATGATTGCAATAGCGAAACCCACTATTGGGAGTACAATCATCTGATTGACTATGCCGATTGTAAATGCCTTTGGCTCACTGAAAACTAAGGCAAAGTCACCAGGGGTCAGTCCTAAACCGAGTGAGAACATGATGAATGCTAGAGCCAGTGGTAGAATGATATCGATTATCACGTTGCCCTCTTCTTCTGTCTCTTCTTGTGCATGAGCTGGTGATGACACCATCACCAGTGCAATCAGTACCAAAATAGCAACTAGCCTTCCTCTCATGCTGCTCGAGGAATTTACCTCCGTATAACTGTGCTCTATAGTTTTGTAGAGCTGAATTCAGAAATCGCATCGTGAACCTCTTCGTCAGTCATCATCCTTCTCTGACTCTTTGCAACATCGAACATGTGTGCTACCAAATCGTCTTCCGCTTCGTAACCATTTCTTTTCAGCCAGTGAATCACGTTTGAACGCCCGCTCATATGTCCGATCCTTATTACTTGCTGGAGCCCGAAATCACCAGCAGGAACCCCGGAGTAGACTCGATCAGCCAACCAGTCATCGCCTTTATCCATCGCCTTGATTACAGCAGAAGCATGAACGCCAGTACCGGTCTCAAAGGCATCTTCTCCGAATACTGGATAGTTGTGAGGAAGAGCCACTTCCACATACTCGTGGGCCTTTCTCATGTATTCGTTCAGAGCAGTGAGGTCGTTTTTTATCACTCCCATGAGGCTCAAATTCACGAGAGTCTGATCCAAGGGGGCGTTGCCTGCTCTCTCTCCTACTCCTAGAGCCGTTCCATGGATCACGTCAGCACCTGCCTCGTATGCAGCTAGATTATTTGCCACTCCTAGCCCTCTATCTTGATGACCATGCCAGTTTACCTCTACATCCCTCCTATTGACTCCAGAATCGGGAATGACTTCTTCCTGGATGAATTCAAGGAGCTTTCTCACTCCATTAGGAGTTACGTGTCCACACGTATCACAAACACATATTCTGTCTGCTCCTAATTCTAACGCTCTGGAATACACCTCCTTGATTTCTTCTGGCTTGCTCCTAGTAGTATCCTCTGTTACAAACATAACCGGGATGTCGTTATCTACTGCAAAGGTGACAGCTTTCTCGGCGGTTTCGATGATTTTTCCCATAGTCCATCCTTCAGCAAATTGCCTGATCGGACTAGTTCCTAGAAATGCACTGGCCTGAATCTGCCTCTCGTGCTTTGCTTGCAACTCCACCAGTGGTTCGATATCGGAGACTACTGTCCTTACAGCACATCCCGGTCTGAGATTATATCCATTTTCTCCCATGTGATTAAGCATGGAATCAATATGGTCTACGTGGAAGGGCCCCGCTCCAGGAAGACCCAGATCCACCTTCTGGATCCCTAGTTTCTCCATGTAGTCGATCAATTCTATTTTCTGCTCGATTGTTGGATTTCTAGCACTAGGACTCTGCAAACCGTCTCTAAGAGTCTCATCATCGAACCACAACTCATGCGGATGGTTCGACTCGTCCCTATCTATCGAGTAGTCGATATCATTCCAGTCGTAGATTAGGTCATGCTCTTCCATTGCCTCACCCGTATCCCCCCATGGTTCGTTAGGTGTTTCAAACCATCGGGACTATGTGGCAGACTTCCACTCAGTCCTGGTCACGAAAACTGTAGCAATAATGGCTCCAATAATGACTCCAGACTGTCCAAAACTCCCAGTTACAATCACTATGAACATTAGTGCAAGGTACAGCATCGATACAAAAAAAGAACTAGCAGCGCTGGGAATTCTTCCTGTTTCGTCAGGCTCCTCTGAAACGTCTATCCTCCAGACCGTGGAAGCGTACCAAAGACTCAGTCCTAGAATCGTCCAACTAAGGACGTAGTAACTCCAATCCTCAACTTCGAATACTTCTAAAATCGAAGGTGCCGCTATAGACAAGAGAATCAGCATAATTGAGTAAATCTTCATTTCCAAAAGAGTACGATCCGGCCCTTTGACATTGGGTAGCATAGGGACTCCTACCTCTGCGTATTCTTCGGACCTGTACAGAGCTAAAGCCCAGAAGTGCGGAGGGGTCCATAGAAAGATCAGAATGAACATGAACCACGGCATCGGACTCCCAAGATCAAACACTGACTCAAGAATAGAATTCAATGAGTCGGTAGAGATTGTAAGATCCTCAACTGAAGCGGACCATCCTATTACGGGAGGGGTAGAACCAGCAATACCTCCGATAACGATATTCTGAGGTGTCCTTCTTTTCAGCCAAATGCTGTAAATTAAAACATAGAATAGAACGCTGAAAGCAGACCAGAAGGCTGCTACTTCGTTAGACATTTCATAGAACCACCAGACACCTAGAATGGAAATCAGAACTCCAAAGAATAGTGCTGATCCCGCCTCAATCTTTCCTGAAGGAATGGCCCTATCGGAGGTGCGAGCCATCTTGGGATCAATATCTCTGTCATACCACATGTTGATCGCATTGGCCCCCCCCGCAGTTAGATATCCCCCAACTAGAACTACTAGCATTGTCTGAATCGAGTTGGAACCGAAATCTCCTTCCACCGAATCATGAATAATCACTGCACATATCGCTGTAATTTGTAGAAGTACGACTACTCTTGGTTTCGTCAATGAAAAGTAGTCTTTGATAGAATCCATTATCCAAATCACCCTTCCTCAGCAATCGAGCACCCTATCCAAGATATGGCCATGGTTACGAAAGTTAGTGAAGCCATCATGAGGTGGACCAATGAGAGGAATTCAAAGAATCCCTCTTCTAGATCCCAGGATAGAACATAAATCGCACCGATGGAAGTGTTTGCCAAGAATAAGAAGGTCGACCCCCAAATCCAGTTTCTTAGAGAGTTATTCTCTTGTTCTTCTATGGAAACCGAGTAAGATGCGTAAATCAGTGCGATTAGCATCAGACCAACAAACCATCTATGGATAATTTGTGATTGAGCGACTACATCCTCTATTGAATCTACTATTTTTCCTTCACAAAGGGGCCAGGAATCAGGCAAACCATCCACTCCGCATCCGAAATTTGCACCCGGAGTAGTTGACACGAAGGTCCCAGAGAAAATTGAGACAAATGCTCCTACTGACAGCATTCCAGCCCTAATCTTCCATTTCTTAGAGATCGAGTAATCGAACCTCAGCCATCTAGGCAGGCCGTCCTCTGCTCTAGTGAGAGTCAACCATAACCAGAACATACTCATTGTAAATGCCAATGCAGAGCTTAGGTGAATGGCAACACTCCAATGGAGATTATCCATTTCGACTGTCAGCCATCCAATGGCACCCTGCCAGACAATTAGGGCAACCGTCAAAGTTGATGCGAATCTAGCTTCCTCCTCTCCTTCTCTTAGCATAAACCAGTTGAGAATAACCAAGGGTCCTAGAACTAGACCTGCAAGAACTCTGTGGAACCACTCTGTGAATATCTGAAAAGTAGTATATCTATGCCCAGATCCTCTAGAATCTACCTCATCTGGGTTCTCAATGTACCAAGCCTCTTGATCTTCCTCGGAAATATCGAAACCAATTGTCCCAAAACACAACGGCCAATCCGGACACGATTCTCCTGCATCGTAGATTCGAATCAGCCCCCCAAGCCCGATTACTACAACAGTCAAGCCGATTAGGCAAGCTGTCAGACCCTTAGAGTACTTCCAGTTAGTCAATTGCTATCGCTCCCTGTAAGGGGCCGTGACGCTTCATTCTTCCTCGAAGTGTGGATCAATGTCAATGGGGATTTTGTTCTGCTCGTACTCCAGTGTGGCTATCTTCATTGGGTCTAGAACGACTTTCTCCTTTGCATCATCTACACCGTAGAGTTGGATCAACTCTCCGCTGTACTTCTCACGTAGCTCGTCCTCTGTAACAAACAGAGGGGCTCCCATGCTGATTTGGAGCGCTCTGGCACCGATTATTCTAGCTTTTTCGAAGCGCGTGTGAGTGCGAACTGGCTCAACCATCGAGGCGCTCGACCGGAGACCCCCAAATAAGGTCTATGACTGAGCCGAGAGAACCACTTCTAAGCTATGGAGACTCTACCATCATCGCTACTGCGTTTCCACCGCCAAGACAAACTGTCACAATGCCTGTCCTCGCCCCTCTCCTTCTCATGGCGTTTACTAATGTCATCAGGCACCTAGTTCCAGTAGCTCCAAGTGGGTGACCTATGGCAATTGCTCCTCCATGTGGATTGAATGAATCATCGGGGATTCCTAGTGAGCCTTTGATCGCACATGAAGCAGAAGCGAAAGCCTCGTTATGCTCCAAAATATCCACATCTTCCAAACTCTTACCGGAGATTTTCAACAACTTCTTCACGGCAGGAATCGGTGCTGACATCACTCTGTTGGACTCCACTCCGGACGTAGCATAATCGACAATTCTTGCTAATATCGGCCAACCTTCTCTTTTAGCCGCAACTTCGGACGCAATCAACACTGCAGAGGCTCCATCCGAGACTTGGCTGGCGTTTCCTGCGGTAACTTGTCCGTCTTCTGAGAAGACGGTCCTGAGCGATGAGAGAATTTGCTCATTTGTTTCTGGACGAATTCCTTCGTCCATTGTCAATGAACCGACCGGAAAAACTTCTTCTTCCATCCATCCCTTTTCCCACGCTTCGCTGGCTAGAGAGTGCGACCGCACAGCGAATTTGTCAGATTCCTCTCTGCTAATGCCATGTTCCTCTGCTACAGTCTCCCCCGTATTGCCCATGGACTCTCCAGTGAATGCATCCTTCAGTCCGTCTCCCATCAGTACAGACTCAAGAGAGTCAAAGGGGATTACTTGTCCTTTGGATACGTTTCTAGCAATATATGGCGCATTTGTCATCGACTCCATCCCCCCTACAACAACAACTTCTGATACTCCTGCCCGAATCTCTGTAGCAGCAATCATTGCAGCCTTGAGGCTTGATCCACATACTTTGTTGATAGTAGTGCAGGGAGTAGAAACTGGCATCCCCGCTCCCATCGCTACTTGACGAGCTGGTGCCTGTCCACATCCAGCTTGCAGAACTTGCCCCATATACACCTGATCGACCACTCCTTGGGAAGGGTCTATCCCTAATCGGATACAGAGTTCCTTTACTGCCATAACGCCCAACTCAACAGCGCTGAACTCTGAAAGCGAACCCCGGAACTTTCCTACCGGAGTTCGTGCATATGCACAGATAACTGGAACGGACATGGACCATCCACTGACGACCTAGCCTTCAATGGCACGATGTAATTTCTACCTCAGTGTTCACGAATCGACAGTGTAGCCGTAGAAATCTGCATTGATCAGTTCAGGTCTGTTCTGTGGTTTAACAAGTATTGTCCTGACCTCCCATAGATCCTTGAAAATTCGATATCTTGCTGTAGCATCCAAGTAATCCACTCCGCTGGTCCCACCCGTCCCAGCCCTCTTACCAATTATTCTCTCTACCATACGGGCATGGTCATGCCTCCACTTGGCCATTGACTCTTCCAACTCGACAAACGCATCAATTAGTTTCCTTGGCCAAGTCAGAAGTGGCAGCTCCCGATATGACTCAATGAAAAGGAGACCTGCCCTAGATCGGCTAATCTCACCATCAGGAATCAAGAACGACACCGCAGACTCATGTGAAGAGTCTATTCTTTCTCTCATCCTATCTGCTCCCTCCATATCTAGGTCTGACATTCTCTCCAAGGCATCTTGCCCCATCTTGAGATGAGATTCCAGATGTGCCTCAACATATCCCCCGACCACATCCCGATCACCATCGCTGTCGAAAGAAGAACCCATGATGGGCGTTCTTTCAATCCATTTCATGAGTGACTCGAATAGAGAGGTTTTCTGCATCTGCTCTTCCAGTCTTTTTAGCACCTGCACGTCCTTTCCACCCCTCTCGGATAGCTTTCTGAATGTCTTTATCGGATCCATGCCAAACAATCGGTCTTCCGTCTCTAGACCTAGTAGGGCCTCGAACTCACGCATCTGAAAAGACTCGAATCCCGATGCAGTACCCAAGCCGTCTCTGAAAGCTAGGAATCCCTGTGGAGTCAGAGTCTCGAGAACCGTCCACTGGTTAGCCATAAGTCGAAAAATCTCTGTTGTCCTCTCCAGGTGGCTTACAGCCCTTGGAATATCATCCTCAGGAACAGGAACTCGATCTAAAATTTCTCTTGTTTCTGAGAGTTCCCGGATTATCTGCTTGAACCAAAGTTCGAACGTCTGGTGAACGATGATGAAATGCATCTCATCTGCCGAAATTCCCCTTTCGTCTCCTTGCAGTTCCAGTAACTCGTGAAGCCTGAGGTAGTCCCCGTATGTCCAGTTACCGGACTCTCCGTTTCCGCCCATGGCCTCGCATGAGGCAGCCCACTTGAAGCGTTGCCGCTGAATTAGAACCACTAAAACGCCCGATTCACTGCGGTGCATGATGCCTGAGACAATCGGATGGCCGGATGATCCCGATTCCCCCCCTCCTGAACCTGCCAGCTCATTGATCGTTGAAGACGGTCTAGAATTGCTTGTCCCTATTGAGGGGGATGCCGGAGAACTGTTCGCTACTGTTGATGAGAATCGCGAATATCTGAGGGAGTGGCTACCTTGGTTGGATGACGTCAATTCTGTAGATGACGAGCTAGCGATGATTCGTCGGATAAGAGGTGATAGGAATTTCAACTGGGTTTACTTGATTCTAAGCGATGGAGAAATAGTGGGTGTAGTCAGTCTAAATTGGGTAGACTGGGACAATAGGTGCTTCGGGTTGGGTTATTGGGTAGCCGAGACCTCAGCTGGAAGGGGGATAGTAACCAAGTCATGCAGAAGAGTCATTGAACACTGCTTCGATGATTTGAAACTACACAGATCAGTTATCGAGGTTGCAGTTGGGAATCATTCTAGTCGAGCAGTAGCAGAGAGGCTGGGTATGCGCTTGGAGGGTATTTCAAAGGATAGGGAATGGTTGTACGATCGCTTCACTGACTCGGTGATGTTCGCAATCACTGCGCCAGAGTGGAATTCCCGATCACGGGTCAATTAGTCCTTTGTCCTCTACTGTACAGCCACCGGGTGGGAGGCAGGACAGCACATCCTCCTGAGGCAGTCCTGTTGATTTGGAGATTCTGTTCGCGACAGCTTCCTTCTTCTCTCTACCTGGAGATATCCTTGCCCATCTTTCACATATTTCTGAGATAGTACTAGGAATCCCTGATACGGGCATCGGGACTCCATTCACTACGGCTAGTCCTATTGCTATCTCAAGAGGTACGTCCTTGTGCCAGCTTCTCTCCCCCCTTACGACGAATGACCCCCTTGCTAGCGACTCCCCTGTCTCAGTCGTTTTGGATACCTGACTTGATCTGACATGGAATGCTGTGGCTGCCGCTCCACCGCTACCCCATGCCCGTGACCAGCAAACGGCCATCTGGGCAGCCTCTGAAATAATCGATCCGTCCAATTCGCGCGCGTCCTCCAAACCCTCGCCCAGAGTCTGGGAGATTTGCATGGAAGTGACACCCTTGGGAATAATCCCTTCCTGTGAGTTGCTTACAATCAAGCCGTCCTTGAGTTTAAGTGAGCATGAGGGAGCACCGTGGAGATCTGCGTGGAAATATAGATCACTTGTTGAGAGGTGCTTCCTAACTAGTACGTCGTTCCCCTTGGAATCCTTTCCTCCGATTAGTAGGTGTCCACCAGATAGAATTGCCCAGCGATATTTCTCGAACCAGAATCTCCTAGCCCTCTTCCTCCCTCTGAGCTTCCCCGAAGCGGCTTCCTTTGCAGCCTTCTTCTCAGCAGTTTTCTTTGACTTCTCAGTCTTCTCGAGCGCTTCAATAGCTCCCTTTGCCTTGTTCTTCTGAGCTCTGGCCTCCTCGAAGTACCTCTGTGCGTTCTGATGCACAGTCTTTGATGCCTCCAGTGTGATACTGGCCCCGGGCTCGCCATCCTCATCCGGTAGAAATGCCACCACTGTGTGTTTTGCCGGGTCTACGCTGTCCACCCACTCAACATCATGTGCGATGTCTGCGGTGTCCAACCACCCCCTTTCTTCGACAGCACTGTTAAGTTGGGCCAGGATGTTGTCCACGTGACTCCAGTTATCCTGTATTGACTTCCCTAGCTCCTGGGTTATCGCAGCCCTCTGTCTGAACTTCTCAATTGCCTTCCTCTGCTGGGACGCTCTCCTAGAAAGCTTGGAACTCTCGTCCTCTGCACGATCCCCCGCTTCTACGAGCTTCTCTTCTTCCCTTCGAATGAATGCTGCAGCATCGTGCGAGCCGAACATGAAGTCATAAGCCTCTGACAAGCTGGTAGTTGACATCCTCAGATTTTCATCCATCGATGGGAGATCGATGGGTGAGAACTCGATGATTCCTGCAGCCGCTGAGTCTCTGGCAGACTCGTTTTCTGCAGCTTTCCACGCATCCTTAGACTCAGAGTCGGATAGCCAGATGTTGCCTCCCTGCCCCTTATCTAAATCATCCAACATCCCAGAGAGGGCATCGGCTAGGGAAGACCTCTGTTCTCCAGTAAGGGAGTTGGACTCCAAACCCTCGTCTATTCCAGCTATTGAGCATACAGCGCTTCCGTAGATTCTACCAAGATTCACTCTTGATGCCAAGGTCCTGATTAGGGCATGATCGCTGCTATCTAGAATCTCGTTAAGGGACTCTCCCGAGAGATTCCTTGGATCTATTGCCTCCGGGGGAGGCGCGTATTCCACTCCCTTCTTTAGAGATCGACTGGCATACTTGGCATGAGTTAGAGGCCTGATAATCACTCCTTCCTGATCAAGAAGGAGTACGTTGCCATCTCGGAACAACTCGATAATCAGACTCAATCGACCCCCTCCATGTTCGAAGTCCATCCGGATTACTCTGTCGAATCCATATTGACTAACTCCGACCAATCTGGAGTTGTTCAGATGTTTCCTCAGGATCATCGCAAACTGAGAAGGCTGTGTTGGCATGGGTCTGTCTCGATTCGAGCAGTAAGCTCTGAGTCCCCTTACGATCACTAGATCCGAAGATGGTACGCCCTTCCGGTTCAGCCTTACAACAATCTGCTCGTAGTGAGGCTGGTATGACTTCCTGACCCTGGCCCCGACCATTTTAGAGAGCTCTCGCACTATTCGTGCGATTTCGAACGAAGACGACTGCTCGCGCATGTTTCCCGATACCGCCCGGCCCGGCGCCCTTCATCAGGCAATCGATGGAAGAAACGGAATTTATCCTATTGAAGAATGGAATTTACGTATTTCTTGGAGAACGTCTGGCTCATGTGCATACTGGTTCGAGGGGACCTCAATCATCTCGCAATCTGGAATCGAGTCCGCGATATTTTGTACCTTGCTGAAATCATGAAGAGTATCAGAGCTAGCAGTCATGACAGCACATGGGACTTCAATTTGCGATAGGTCATCAGGTAGGCTATATCTCAGGTTCCATCTAGCTGATAGCAGCATCCGAGGGACGTCCTGCGACAGTAGTGCCCTACGATAACGAACCTTCTGACCCTCCTCCTTTGTACGCTTGTCTACGACCCAGGCGACGAAGCCCACCATCCTCCTGAATGCATACATGGGTAGCGGAGAGTAGATTATCGCTCGAGACCAAAGTGGGAATTTAAAGTCTGGATTTGGAGCAAGGAGTACGGAACTCCTCCCACCTAACACACCTCTTTGATATGCATCTATCAGCACTGTTGAACCAAGGGAAGAGGAGTACCAGTCGACGCTAGAATGTTCAATATCCAGGCTCTCTAGAACTATCGCTATATCCTTCGAGTGCCTCTCTATAGAGAAGTCAGACTTGGAAATCTTCCTTGTTATTTTTGAACTAGCCTTCTCTCTAGTCTCGATGTAGACAAGATGCCTATGCCTGACCCACTCAGAAACCAGAGGACGCCATCCTTCGAATAATGAACCCCATCCGGGTACCATTACGACCGTACCATCGTAGATTCCATTGGCCTCTTTCGGTTTCCAGACTATCACTCTAATGTAAACGTCTGACTCGACTTCAACCCATTTTTCCTCAGCATTGGCTCCTTCAAGTTCGGGCGCCCCCCTCCAGTGCTCTTCCACGAACTATTGGAGAGGCCTCTTTGTATCAGATTTCTCTAAGAGAATCACCTTCTTCGACCGCCGGAGGACCTTCTCCCTCCTCCGCCGGAGGACCTTCTTCCACCGCCTCCTGAGCTTCTTCGTCCTCCAGTTGATCTCCTGCCGCCGGAACTTCTCCCTCCAGACCTTCTCCTTGTCCGGGTCCTATGCCTCCCACTGGTGCCAAAGAACATCCTGCGACCCCAACCCGCTCGACCATGATGGTGATGATGCACGACTCCCCCCGACCCCGCGTATTCCGATGTTCCAGGATCAGACTCTCCAATGACGTCCTGTCCTAGATCAGTGTACTTCGGAGTATTGCTGAATCTAGCATTAATCAGCGTGACCATCAGGATGAGAAGGAAAAAAGGCATGCAGCATAAGAAAATGACGATTCCCCCCTCCATAGGAGCATCCAACTGACTATTTTCTGGATTTCCCTTCTCATACCAGACTTCTACTGTGCTTCCCAGAGGAAGCACGTTGAATTCCACCTCCTCGAGACAGTAATCATCCCACCATCCCAGTGATATTCCATCTTCGTCGGAGTAAATCGCTCCTTCAGCGGTGAACTCATAGACAACGTCAGCTCCACATTCATATTCGTACCAGTAGATGCAGTCATAGTACTCGTCGTTGTACTCGTCATACTTGCAATCCTCCATCTCATACTCTTGCTCCCACCAAGAGGTACCCAAGAGCACGGCCCCATCATCTACAGTATCCCAATCAACCTCAAGGGAAGATATGAGCATCCCCATGCCTAGGGTAAATAATACCAGCATTGCAGATACTCCGATTGTGACTGCCTCCTCTCCAGTTAGCCACCAGAAGCCTAGGACTCCTCCTCCGGTTTCGTGTGCTATCTTCTCCTCTCTGGTGATCTCTCCGTCTCCGTCTCTGTCTGCCTCGTATACCATTGGGGTGCTTTGTTCTGAAACCGCCACTTTCCTCTTAGCATCAGCCTCAATGACCTTGATTTGGGCAAGCTTAGCCTCATGCTCGGCTTGTGCCAGCTCCTCCTTACGAACTTCATCTGTCGCAGCAGACTCTTGTTTACTGTTATCTTCTACAGAGACGCTCCCCTCATCCTCGGGACTGTCTTTGCCCCACCACTTGTCAGAACTAGATTCCGGCATTGTTTCTAGCGAGTCGTCGTGCAGTATTAACACCCCATCATCTTGGGTGAATCCAATTCTTTCTAGAAAACTCATCCCTATGAGCCCATCTATATTTCCTAATTCCATTTCAGGAGTTACATAGCAAACAAGATTTCTAACCTCTATATCCCCAATTCTAACCGACTTTACTGGAAAGGTCCAATTATCAGTCTCTGATATAATTCCTCGAACCGATCCCTTCTGACCACTTCTCCA
>JAPOKZ010000160.1:0-1272 GCA_029977385.1 Methanobacteriota archaeon | reverse complement strand
TCGTGCAAAAGGTAAATGCGTTGTAAAGATAGTTTGAACGCCCTCTGTGCCCTATGCAACAGATACGAGTCATAGGGCTACCCGGCTAACCCTATGATCCGTCAGTGGCCCATTGGGTAGGGCGAGTTCCACCGGCATCAACGAGGGTCGTACTGTTTCAACTCTTTAGGAAAATGTGCCGTCCCACACCCCCCACAGTTTATTTCTCTCGCCATCTGTTTCTCGGTACCAACGTTCAGAGCCCCGCATTCTGGGCATTCTGAGGACCAACTCATAATCCGGTTTTTTTTCGCATTGGTATTCTGTTCGAACGCATATGCAATCAGCGCGATAAAAAGGTAAGCCCCGGTGATCGGGATTCCAAAAATCAGGATCACTACGCCTGAAATGGACTCTTCGATTACAGCCGAAATTAGAAAGGCCATGGCCACTAGATAGACAAGGAACAGCAGGCCCTGTATCACAAAGCAAACCCGTCGATTTTCAGTATTTTACTCTCCCGATGAAGGTTACCGTGTTTGGCGGGATAAACTTGAATATTCGTGCCATGATGTAAGATTATGGCCGTCGGTGGCACTTGCGGTGTGGAGGGATGCAACAGGACCCACATGTACAACAGTCCGGTCTGCTACAAACACAAGGACAAGGCAGAGGATATCTGGTGGGCAGAAAATGATGAGAGCTTTGAGCGCAGAGAACCGCCATTATATGCCTCGCTCCTTTCCGTGGTGAACCCTTTTTCTGGCTTGATATGGACCATCATCCTTAGTTTACTCATTATGTGGTTAACCAACCTCTGAAAGGGGATAATGACGAGGGCATCCGCGACCGGAAGTAGACTCATACGTCATGGAGGGGCATGGTAGTCCCCACCATTATGCGGGCATACAACAGGGTAGCGTGTGAGCGGTATCGCAATCAGTCGGTATCTGTGACTCGTATTGTGGTCAGAGGGTTGTCCGAGATGAAGTAATAAACCGAAAATCACCAGGGAGAAGTGTGAATAAAGAACTGGATAACCAAAAGAGAGTCTCCCTAGCCGGAAGCAAAATCACTCACATAATATCCAGAGTGAGCCTGTTCTTTGGGTTGTTCCCTTTTCTAATGCTAATTGAGGGAATCAGGTTGGGTGAGGACCTCGCTCCGTTCTTCAGGGATGTCGGGCCATTCGGCCTTTCCATCCTCTTGGTGTGCTACGTCTCCTACTCCTTCAGGATGGTGGTCGAGAGGGAATCTGGGTCGGGCATGGTGTTATTTTCGAGGCAGATTCTG
>JAPOKZ010000010.1:0-31779 GCA_029977385.1 Methanobacteriota archaeon | reverse complement strand
TAGCCCCTATCCCCTACGAATCTAGCACTCCAGATTGTCTCTCCCTCTGCTATATCTCCGAGGAAACCTATCTGACTGAGATTGCCTTCTCCATTGTCCATCAAAATAGTGACTTGATTTGTTGGCCCTGTCCATACAGGTTCACCATTCTCGTCTGTTTCAGATAATCTCCACCACATCCACCAGTTGTCGGAAGTTGACGCGATACGGATCGAGCCATTGTGCTCGCTTATTGAGAACTGGTCATTTACCGTCCCATCGACCCTTCCTGATGCTAGGTAAGTGGTGTGATTAGCATCGCTTATGTCGAATGAGTGGATGTTCGTAGCATCCTCCCACTCAGAGTTTCTCCAGAACCACCAGCCGTCATTCGCTGGCTCAGCCAGAATCAGGGTGTCCTTGGAGGAGTAGACATGCGCCCATGAGGATGTGATGTGGTCAACCTCTAGGGATACTTCGTCATTGAGCATTTGCATTGTCATTATTGTGGTGAATCCTCGACCTGCGCTATCGTAGCTTGCTGAGAACTCTGTACACTGCTCGTAGGTAAGAGGATGGGTGAATATCTCTCCTTCCCTGATTTCATATATGTGGGGGACGAAGTCATCCAGAGTAAGAGCTGAGATGACCTGCTCGTTGTCTAGAACTGTCTGATTTACGCTCTCGTTCCAAATATCCATCCTCTCGTCATGATCTTCTTCTGACCAGTATTCCTGTGGTAATTCGACCCAGTTTCTGATTCCATCGAAGTATGTCCATAGGTGAGTTACTGAACGAACTGTTCCATCAACCATCCTTGCCGTGTGGTAGTTGCCTTCGATGTACAGCTCCTTCTCTACAACTGGAGATGAACGGTTCGTGATGTCGACCACGGTGTATTTGACCAGGTTCTGAACCTTTGTGTAGCTGTAGGTCTCGTCAGAAGAGCCATCATTGACGGTTACTTCCTCTGACATGATCTTCCTAAGATCGCTATCTTCAGGTAGAGACCAGTAGTATATCGATGAGGAGATGATCAGCCTGTCCCCATCGATCATCATCTGAGTGGGGTTTCCCTCTATTGTTAGATTGGACTCTAAGGTGAGTTCCCCGAAATCAGGGACTCCCATGATAAGTAGTAATTGACCGTTCAGCATGTAGATGTGGTAACCGTCTGTCTTCAGGAAGTCAGCTTCGTCTACTCCTACCTCCTGATTGTTTGTCCCCGAAAACTCACCCTCTCGAGAATCAGTGGCCGGTCCAGAACCAGAACCTCCGCTGTCTACAGATGAATCATCGGCAAGAGCCAATTCCGGTTCTGCGAAGAAGGCGTCTCCATCCATCCTAAACATAATCGGTTCTGAGACCCAGTGCCAGTAACTTTGTTGGTCTAGATTAACTATCATCTCGTCGTACACTGCTGACTGCAGATCCTCCAAGAGGGCCTCGCAGGCATCGTAATTCTGTAGGGAGGGGGAAGATCTAGTCCTTTCTGGCAAATCTAGCTTAGGATAGTCCCCCTCTAGTGCATCTATGGTCCTATCTATATCCTCTATGACCCCATCTACAGCCTGAAGACATCCTGCCGTCATCATCAAGAGCATCATCGATAAAGCTCGGATGGATATTCTTCCCATGCCCTCTCCTCCATGATTCCTTATTTCAATTCAACAGTTAGCAGATATACATCAATTACATTTCAAAGTTCGATTGGACCATAATTCAGTGGCTCGTCAATCGGAAAGATATTGCTCGGTGCTGGATCCTCCGAGTCCTCCTCCTCATCGCTCGTCATTTCAACCCCACCAGGGTGCTCACTGGTGACGAGGCTCTTTGTGCCGGCTAGGAAAATAAGCGCGGCGACCTGCATGTCCAGTGTTTGGTCCATGAAGAGATAACATTGTCATCTGAGATTTAAAGAAATTGGCGTTATGTGTAGGAAATGTTTCACCAATTCTCAAGGTTTTGGTGCGAACACCGGGAGTTGAACCCGGGTTAGCAGGTTGGGAACCTGCTGTCATAACCACTAGACCATGTCCGCTCCAATTCGGCGAGGGAGTCTTGGTAATTGAGAGGCTCGGTAATTCAGAACAAGTATATCCCTAGACTAGTCGACGAAGTACTTCCATTGATGAATCTGCATCTCCCAATGATTCTAAGCAGGTGTCAATTTCCCCCACTGAAAGGGCCCTCTCTGCGGCTGCAAGAGATCCCTCTGTGGAAATCCTATCTTTGTTATCTGCCCCATAACCTGAGGATTCGAGACGCTTCCTGAGTTTTCTCCAATCTCCAGCTAGGAATTCTAGCATCTCCCGAGCCTCTTCTACCCTTGAATGGAGATTGTCCAGCTCTTCGGTTAATGCGCTCAGTCCTTCTTCAGCCTCTATCCATTTTCCTGCATCTGCATACGATTTTGCCTCAACCAGTCTTCTCCTCCACTCAGATCCTGACCCCCCATCAGGTATCCTGTCCTCGATTCTCTTTACCTGTCTCAAGGACCTCTGGACAGAAGTTTTTGCTTCAGATTCCTTCCTAATTGATCTAGTCACGCCCTCTGCTAATCCAATTGCAAGAGATGCATTGCCCGAATCTAAAGCCTCATTGGCATCATGCAACCTCATGTTTAGCTCATCAATGGAGATCGAGTCATGTGAGGAAACCTCGCTCTTGGCCTCTTCCAAGGATCTTCTTGCTCGTAACATTAGGTCTTCTACGTCATCCATCTGCGATGGGATCTCTGAGACAATTGCCAATGCGTATTGTGGATCTTCATCTTCCATGGCTTTTTTTGCTTCCTTCAGAGTTGATTGAAGGCCTTGAACCAAGTGACCTTCACCATCAGAGATAGCCTTCTCTGCCTCACGAATCGCTTCTATTGCGTTACTCCAACTTGACTCAATCATCTCTGCCTTGGACTTTGCCTCTCTGAACTTGCTTTCAGAGGATCTAAGTGAGCCGTTTTCAAGTTCAGAAAGGGCATCTTCGAATATCTTCCTTGGCCTACCTGGGAAACCTGTGATTTTCTCTGCTCTAAAGATAGAGATTTCTGATTGCTCTCTAATCTCTTCGACATCAGAAACGAATGATGCAATCCTAGTCGCTTCCCTCTTGGCCTCGGATATCAGTTCAATACCTCTTTCAGGATCTTTCCAACCTTGCTCTCTGGCCATCTTTAGAAGGGAGTTTGGTTGTTGCATGAGGGCGTTCCCAGACTGTAGTCCTAGTATATGTCTCTCTGCAGACTTCAGTTGTTCGGAGAAAACGTGCCTTTCTTCCTCTAAACCATCTTTAGTAAACAGTAGGGTAACTGTCGTGAATGAGGCTGCAAACGCCATGATTAGCAGGGATGTGTCTGATTCAAGCACAACAGGAATCGCAAGACTGAATCCAATTGTAGTAATCAGGCCCCTCCATCTCCTTGTTTTCACATCGTAATCTAGCATAGTCCTCGATGTATAATACAGGATTACAGAAACGAGAACAAGCGAGATAACTGCGACTGAGTTTCCATCATTCCGATTTATCGATGCAATTGCCAGTATTGATGGCCATGCAATGCAGCATGCAGTAGATACTCTCATCCTCTCAGTTGGTCCGAATTCCACAAGTTCCTGAAGAAGTAGCGCTGAGGAGAATAGTATGAGCACCGGGAAGTACCTGTACAGTGGAGATGAGCCAGTCCCAAAAGAAGAGAATAGCCACCAAGCCCCGAAAGATATCAGTAGGATCTGTAAGATCAACGATGCCCTATCCACTCTTGTACGATGTTTTGCGGCGACACGAGATGGGTAGTCTGGAAGCATCACCATGGGTCCGAAGATAAAGGGGGGGTCAATATGTATACGGTTCCAAGGGCGGGGTCGGGCTGGGTTATTCTGAGTTCCTGAAACGTACCACTAATAATGCCGAAATACCGATTAAGAGGGCTAGAATCAGAAATGCTGTATTTACTTCTTGATCATTGACCGACGCACTCATCTGGATCTCCCCATAAGTTCCCGCTGAAGCGCTATCCCAACTAAGGTAAAGATCGTCAACAGTATCTTTCTCCATCTCGAACTCGAACTCTATTAATGCCTGTCCTGGGCCAGATTCCAATGTCGCAGCGAACGGTTCTTCGGTCCATCTTCCACAAATTTCTGACAGGCAAACCCTAGCGAATGCTGGATCTGAGCCATCGTTTTGCACTAACACTGAGAGTATCACACTACTTCCAACCCTAGCATCATCAGGAAGTTTCGCTTCGACCACCCTAATGTGTGCCCCACTCATTGGCTCGACAGTTATCGAGATTGGCTCCTCTCTGGTGTTACCCTTGGAGTCGGTTGCTTTCACTATGACGTTGTGAGAACCTTTGGTCAGATCTGGGAGGATTATAGGCTCGAAGACTGACCAGTCCGGGCTACTTCGGAATATCACTTCTCCATCCACCAATACTGACCACGATACGTTACCTATCGGATCCAAGTCATCGTAAGAGTGGGAGAGGTTGAGCACCAGTTCATCGTTCTCATGGATTTTATCATCGTACTCAATCTCCATTCCATTGGAGAACAGTCTTGGAATTACTGTTGGGGGGTTTGCATCCAGAACTCTTAGTGTCCATTCTGACAAGACCGTGTTTCCAGCGTCGTCGGTAGCGACTAGTGCCATGAGGATTTCAGATGGCTCCCTCTGCAAGTGCCTCTGATTTATTCCCATGTCGGCACCATTGATTCCTATTCCCTGGTTGGCCGTGAATTCGAAGGTTTGCTGATTCACTCCAGTTTGCCTCCAACCCTCTGATAAGTTCGTGTACAGCTCTATTACTACCGGCAGGGATGAGTCGTCAGACGCGTTGACATCTAATCTAATCAGGCTCCCTGCCATAGCAAAAATTGGAGTCTGACTTCCATTTTCTATCACCTCTCCTTCAATTCCATCGACTGAGAACATCCCACTCCACGCTGGTGGGATTCCGTCAACGGTGGGATTTTCGTTCCAATGGGATGTCTCTCCATGGAAGTCAGTGCATGTTGCATTGACGCTCATTACGTCCCCATGGGTGAAGTTTAGATCTACGGGCGTCACTGATATCCAATTATTCTCGAATGAGGAAATTATTGATCCACTCCTACTTATTGTCCACTCTATTTGCGGATCTTCCAGGGGATTATCAGAGCATGTCGCAGAGAACGAAGAAGGATTTTCTAGAGAGATAGTCGAGGAAATTGGGGGGAAACTTGTCGGAGAAAGCATCGGAGGCATGTTACTGTCAATTGTAATCCTGATGTCATAGGCGACTGGAGCCTGAGACCTGTCGACAACGAATTCTCCTGGGCTGCCGCTGATAATCTCTGACATGGGGCTAAACTTGAATTCCCAATCCTCAGGAAGAGAGACTCTCAGCGGAACTTCTTCGATCAAAGCACCCACTCTTGGTAGGTCAATTAGTCGCAGAGTCCGGCCATCAGAAGCACCAGTCAGGTTTCCACTCTCCGTCCATCCCCATTCCCCATCAGTTCTGTTTGTGGGCCCTATTTCCGGCGGATTAACGAGTACGTCAATAGATCCAACCACCGTCATAGAAGAATAGTCGAATACGCAACAGCCGCCTGAATATGAGTCGGTCCAGTTTCTGGAAGAGACTACCAACTCGGAGAAAGAGTTGGCCTCTGATTCGTCCAACCAACCATCCGAGTTTCCTAGGATCTGATCTATCTGATCCAAGAGTCCGATTGATCGGTTCTCCAGTAAATCGGTCCCATAGCTCTCTAAAACAGAAATCTGTGCAAACCAAGTAGCATTAATTTGTGAGCTGGGTGAGATTGAATTTGTGAAATTAAGGAACGATTGTCCGTGAATTGTCTGATTGGTATTCGAATCTGAGAAAATTGAATCTAGTTCATATTCCGTTAGTGAGTCCTTTGATACTGTAATTTGAGAGAGCGCTAGAATGGTAGAGACGAGGATGATTGCTAGAAAGTCTGATTTTCTTATGTCTGATGACATCTTAGCACCTCAATCAACTTCCAAAGATTATTCTGGAACCGGAGTAGTCAATTTCCAAGGGGAACATTCGATGGCCTTCGCCTAGTTCCCTTTGTAGAAGGTCCCGGAGACCCCTGTTGCCGCAGACTAGGAGAAAGCCTCCGTTTCCGGCTCCTAGAAGCTTGGCTCCAATTGCCCCGGAAGATATCGCCTTCTCGTACAAATCATCGATTTGTGTGTTGGTAACCATTGAAGAGACGCCCCTCTTGGACATCCATGTTTGATTTAGAATGGCTCCCAGGGATTCGAGGTCTCCATTCACAATATGCGACGCTGCCTCATCGGCGTGCTTCCTAATTTCCCTCATCCTACTACTCTTGTCGGTCTCATCATCAGATTCCTCGGACAGGACCTTGGTGGCACTCCTGGTCAATCCAGTGAAGACTAGGGTGAAATTCTCGGAGAATTTCTGGGACAATTCTTCCGAAACCTCGATTGGTTCTACTTGAACACCGTTTTCTCCAAACCTGATTGAGTTGACCCCCCCGAAAGAGGCCGCGTACTGATCCTGCCTACCGATCGGCGCACCCAGAGTTTCTATCTCTATCATACAAGCCTCTTCGGCAAGCTGTTCCTTGGATGCCTCCCTACCCTGAAAGGCATGCATCGCGTTCAGTAGACCAACGGTAACCGAGGAGGAGGATCCGAGGCCAGTTCCTTGGCCTGGGATGTCTGCAATCGTGGTAATCTCGACGCCCGATTCTATTCCAGTTAGCCTAAGAGCCTCCCTAACTAGTCCGTGTTGGATATTTTCTAGAGAGTCGACATCCTCCATTGATGAGTAGGAGACTCGAATCCGTTGATCGAACCGTCTGTTTATTGTGACGTAAACGTATCTGGACAGTGCGGCTGAAACTACCCGGCCCCCCGTTGGTTCTGACAGAGAGAAGTCGTCGATATCCGTTCCTCCGCCGCAGAAAGAAACCCTTAGAGGGGTTCGGCTGATTATCATCGAAACTTCGAGGCAGAGTTTCACTCATCAAGACGCCGGTTTGTAGGAATTGAGCATTTTGTGCAATGACAATGCATATGAGAGGGCTGCCACCGGGAGGGTCAGAGAACAATGGGCGACATAGTCACCATGGATGACCTGACCAACGAAGATATCGTTGCCGTTCTGGATGATGCCGAAAGACTAGTTCCGATTGCTAGAGGCGATATTTACCTCCCTCTGCTGCAGGGAAAGGTGCTGGCAAACATGTTCTTTGAGAACTCCACCAGGACAAGGATGTCATTCGAGACAGCAATGAAGAGGCTGGGCGGATCAGTATTGAACTTCAGTTCCATAGGAACATCCGTAGCGAAGGGAGAGACCCTGTATGACACCATGCAGATGATTGACGGATATGCTGATGTGGCCGCAATAAGGCATCCTAGGCAAGGAGCTGCTCAATACAGCGCAGACGCTGTTGGAATTCCAATTCTGAATGCTGGCGATGGTGCAGGAAATCATCCTACTCAGACAATGCTAGATCTCTTCACTATCAGACAGGCGCACGGTACTCTGGAAGGTCTTAATGTGGTCCTTGTTGGAGATTTGAGGTACGGTAGAACAGTTCACAGCCTCTCTCACGCACTCGTTAGGTTCGGGGCCAAACTTACACTGGTGTCTCCTTCAACACTGAAGATGCCTCTCGAGATAGTCTCAGATCTTAGAAAACATGGTTCGGAAATCATAGAGACAGAGTCATTGGAGGACCAGATCGCAGGAGCAGACGTAATCTACGTTACTAGGATACAGAAGGAGAGGTTCCCTGATGAAGACGAGTACGCCAAGTTAGCCGGGATATACAGAATCGAGGCATCTGATCTCTCTGGAGCAAAGAAGGGGATGATTGTCATGCACCCCCTACCAAGGGTGGATGAGATAGATCCTAGTGTGGACTCTACCGAGTTCGCGAAATACTTCGAGCAGGCTTTCAATGGAGTTCCCACCAGGATGGCTCTACTATGCAGGAGTCTAGACGTAGAAGTACCCAAGAAGGTGAAGTAATGAGCGAGATGAGGAGAGTAACCGCTATTCGAAACGGCACAGTGGTGGATCATATCCCCTCAGGTAACGCAATGCAGGTAATCAGAATCCTGAGGATTGATACTGACAGAGCTACTCCAGTATCTCTAGTGATGAACGTACCCAGCGATAAGCTGGGAAGGAAGGACGTTCTAAAAATCGAGGACAGAGAACTCGATCAGGAGGACTTAGATAGGCTCGCTCTGATAGCACCTGCTGCTAGTATAGCCATAATCAGGAATCATGCTGTTGCTGAGAAGATGAGAGTAGAACTGGCTGATGACCTGGTAAATATTGCAAAATGCTCCTTTTGGAACTGTATCACGAAGAACGATCGTGAACCATTGCCACAAAGGATGCGTGTGACATCGAGGGACCCGTTGCAAGTTAGGTGCTATTACTGCGGACGCGGGCAGGAAATCCACGAGTTGATAGAAAACATCCTCTAGAGAAAATAATCAGGAGGCCTCGGATAGCCAAGTCCTCATCGTGCATGACTGGCATACCTCTCGACTGGTTATCTCACCGCATTCCTTGCATTTGTTTACATCCTGAGTCATTTCTGGATTTGCCATCGAATGCATCTCCCTTATCCTTTCAAGTGAGTGAAGCAGACCGTGCCTCGCTCCGGGGGTCAGTGACTCAAGGCTAGCGACGATCGATCTACTCTGCTGACGCATAGCCCCGGGTGCGTGAGGGCAGTCTCCATGGTGAATGGGGAGCCCTGCAAATAGAGCATGTGCATGTATCTCCTGCTCAGGAACCCATCTTAGAGGGACGATCCTAGGGACTAAGCCATCGATCATGGAATGGGTGTGAGGGGCTAGTCTGACGGACCTCTCAATCTCCCCCTTCTGGAGATTCATAAGAATAGACTGAGCCATATCGTCCAGATTGTGTCCCAGCGCCATGACATCGGCACCCACTCTCTCAGCCAGTGCATTCAGTCCCTGTCTACGGAAGACCCCGCAGTAGGAGCATGGCATGAGCCCCTTTGCCTCAGAGTTCATCTCCCCCATTGCGGGCATTAGTTTGACCACTTCGTCCATCCTTCCATATCCCATCTGCTCGTAGCTTAAGGTCTCGAATCTCAGAGATAATGAGTCGGCCAGTTCTCTTGCGAATTCCATGGACGGTGCGCGATACCCATCTATTCCCTCGTCAACACAACCTGCGACCAACTCGACGTCCCTTCGGCTACCGATAATGTCAGCCATCATCGAGAGCAGTACCGCTGAATCCTTACCGCCAGATATGGCAATCAGGATGATGAAAGGTGATCCGTCCTCCTTGGTCGCGTTCTTTGGAAGATTAAGTTGAGCTCTCAGTTCTCTAGAGGTCCTCTTACGAATTGAGGACGAAAGGTGCCTTCCACACAGATGCTGTCCGCTATATTCCTGGAATACAATGGCGTCGGAGCGGCACCTACTACAAGTCTGAACATGGATGGCGCCTGCCATGTGGCTTCGTCAGGTAACATAGGCTTCAAACCATCCTCCGGTGAATTGATTCGTTGACCATCCACCCGAAGGACATGGGGAGTTCTGAAACCCTGCCTGATAGGAGCGAGGTTGGAGACAAGATTTTCTCACCCATGATTGACAGATTTTCCCTGGTTGTGCTGTCTATTTTAGCAGTAGTCTCCTTTCGAGATTTAGAAGAGGCAATAGAACCGACTCTGGGTGCTATCTCTGGATTAGCGACAGTTTGTGGACTGATTACTGTGATTCCTCTGATCGCGACCTCGATTGGTAAGATGTACGTCAGAATCAGATCCTAGTTCGAGCGTAGCCTCGATATTCCCGATTCCACATACCCGGAAACAGTCTGCCACGGGACCACGAACCTTAGTCCAGCGACTGCTATTATGAATAGACCAGCTGAGATGACTTTACCGTATGTCATCTGTAGCTCCAGAGACTCCTTTACTTGTCCCGTCCACTGCGTTCCCTCTAGAATACCGACGATAGATATCATCAGGTCATCGAATGCTAACGCGAGGGCTGTAGTCACCCCTACTAGGGATACGACCACGAGTAACTGAATAAGATGGGAATTGACCACGTTGTTGAACTGTCTGATGTACTCGGAGTCCCTCTTGGACTCCTCCGGAAGAGAGGCTGCGTATTCCATGTGGGAAATGGCTGCAGTCCCCGACTCCATGAAAAGAAGCATCAGTAAGGCTATTCCTAGTAGAGAGCTTGCAAGCGGGGATACCAGGCCGCCAAACATTGATCCCTCTCCTATCTGAGTTGGAAGTGCACGGAGCCCTACATCTACCTCTGAGACTATGGGTTCGAATGTAAGGACCGCATGGAATGCAATTACGATGATGTAGTAGCCTACCACCCAGGTTATGGACCTCTTGGAAAGCCCCCAAATTCCGATTAGTCCTACCAAGACGGGTGCGAAGACAATCCCTAGGAACACGAGTTCGCCCATCAGCCCCAGTGGATGAAATAGTTCCTCTATGTGATTCATTGAATCATTGCTATTCCATGGGAAGTGCAAGCCGTTTGAGAAGGTGGCGATAATCCAAGAGAATAGGAAAGGGAGAATCACCCAGACAGCTAGCAATGCGGCCGCGGCCTGCTTGATTCTGTTCTGAAGCTCCTGTGAGGATGACCAGAATCGTTCAATTGCAAAGGTAGCGAATACACACAAAACTATGGGACCGATCATAGACATTATCCCTGTCTGACCCACACCGAGGAGGAAGTCAGGAATTAGGAGTCCATTGGCGTTATCCATCCACATTAGTCCCCTGGTGTGCTCGTAAGAGGGGCACCAAGTATCCGCATTGTTGTTCATGATGAATTCGTCGCTACAAGGACCGTAGATATCGCTCATCCTCTTCAGCAATAGCAAAAGGGAAGCAGTTGCGGTTATCTGTAGAACTAGAATCTGCCATTTCCTCCTGAGAATAGGAATATGCAGTGTCTCTGTAATCTCATCCTTCTTCTCGTTCAATTCCAATTACTCACCCCCTCGACTGCACCAGTGCCTGCGATAGCTCGACATCGGGCATCCAATCCACTACTTTGGCCCCATACCCCGATACGGCTGTCAACCGATTCTGTCTCTCCAACTTGAGAACCTCGTAGGCCATCCTTGGGATGCGGCTTACTAGCCTCTCGAGATCTACGCTACTTGGTGATAAGATGATGACCTCATGGCCGTTTCCGGATAGATTCCGGATTGCAGGCAGAGTCGTTCCATCACCCTCCAGGCTGCTGATGATGAAAACTGGAGAGCCTCGACTGATTCTAGGGGAAAGAGCGTTTGTGACCGCCTGGAGGGGCATCGATCCTGAGGGGGAAACAGAAGCCAGACGGCTTAGGACCTTGTACTGCTGCTTGTCACCAGTGTCCGGAGGTAGGAAGTCCATTCTATCCCCATAGGTCACCATGGCAACGGAGTCCTTCCTCTTCAGGAAGTGACTAGCTAGAGAGGCCGCAGCAGATGCACCCATCTCAAGAGGATTCTTCAGGACCGTCCCGATCCTGCTGACCTCTCTTGTGTCCAGAATTACGAAGACATCAGTCACTGCATCCCTAGTCTTCTGGTTTACCATCATGTCACCAGTTCTTGCAAAGGCCTTCCAATTTATTGAACGGATAGGATCTGTGGAGAGGTACTCCCTAAGTGAGTAGAACTCCATCCCTGGTCCGGGAGTTCTGAGTGTGGTGGCGCCGGTATACATCTTCGGAACATCGGCTCTCAGCATCGCATCCTCCACGTCCCTCACTTGTGGGAAGACTGTGATATCACAAAGATCCTCTATCTTAGACTCATTAACAAACAAACCGAAGGCATTGCGGTGCCTTACTGAGATAGGTCCTATCGAGAAATGCCCTCTAAGAGGGCATCTGAGCATGTAATCTAGTTTGGTGGACTGTCCGGGACCTAAATTGATCCTAATCTGGTTGATACCTCGTCTTATCTTCATCTCATGTGGAACGTTGTCGAACACCTCTAGCAGCTGAGTTCTTCTGTAAGACTTGTTAGTTATTGTTAGCGAGACCTCAATCAGATCCCCCTTGTACACGTTAGAATGAGGTACGAATCTCGTTATCTCCAGGTCTGACTGACCTACAATCCATCCATTTAAAGAGATGAAAGCGATGAAAGTTAGGCCGATTATCATCATCTGGAAGTTGGAAATCATCATTCCTACTAGGATTAGGCTGACTCCTCCGGCCAGCATAATTGCTGCTTTTCTAGTCCACAACTTTCGTCACACCTCCGGATTCTCCCCATTGTTTTATTCTCCTAACAATACCTACCAGTTCATCTGGTCTGTAGTTCCTCTCCTCGAAAAGGAATCGGACCAGAACAGGATCACGGATCATTCCCTGCAATTCAGAAGCTGGCATTGCATCAAATTCCTCTCTAGTTAGGGCATTTAGGTTCCTGACCCTGGTGAGTAGTACTTGTCTGATTTTCTCTGGTCTCTGGTAGTACTTGTATCTCTCAGCATCTCCGAATCCATAGTAAACCACCCTGAAAACGTGCCTCCAGTCCTCTGGATCCTCTTTCCTGATTAGTACCGCCTCTAACAGAATGAATAGGAAAAGGAATAGAATCAGCATGGCCATCCAATCGTTTGTGAAGTAGATCAGTAGGTAGTAAACCAGGTTGTATGTGTCACCGAATATTGTGGGTTGTTGGTGCCTACTCTCGTCGAAGATGACCAATGCGTGTTCTCCCGGAGAAGTTCCATTATCATTCAATATTAGAGCTTCAGCGACTACATCTAGAATCCATTTCCTATTGTCGTTTTCTGGGACCATTCCTGAGTATATGGAAGCGAAATCGGGGTCATACAACGAGTTAATCAGGACTGATCCATCCGATATGAAGTGGACTCTGCCTGTCTCCGAACCCCGACATAGAATTGACTCACAATACCTGACGTAGACAGGGAAAGGCCCCTGCTCATCCCCTAAAAGTCCGAACGCAGCAAATGATCCGACAGAGTAGTTGCCGTCTCCATTGTTGTCGATCCATGAGTCTTGAGTGGTCTTTGAGATAACGTACCTCCTCTCCGCTGGGTTGTAGGAGGTAGTCTTCTCGAATGCTGATGGCGTGTTTGTTAGTATACTGTAGTCCTGTGACCAATCCCATCTAGGTTGATTTGTAGCTGGATCAGTGCCTTGGAATCGGTGCGCGCAAAGTCCTGAATCCTGAATAGTTACGAACGGTGCTCCGATTTCCGGGTCTCTGGGGTCTTCATCGAGAACGTCTACCACACCGTCTCCATCGACATCCCTGATACAGGGATTCACGGTGGTCTGAGTCCCTTGTGAGGAAGTGAAGTTGAATGCTGAGGTAGTGTTTACCCATACGAAATCAGATCCGAGATCGTTGTCATAGCTGTAGTCTGCGTACAAGCGATGGTTAGTGAACTGAAGGCCGAACTCTGAGGCTAGATTACTCGAATATCCGAAGTCGTCCATAAGAATCAGGGTGCCTCCTCTTGAGACGAATTCTCTTATTGCAACTATTTCTGAGGAAGTATATCCATCTCCCTCGGAAAATTGTATCAAATCATCTTCACCGGTGAAGCGCGGAAGAGAAATTGTATCCCTCTCCACACCTGAAATCACGAAGATAGTCTGCTCAGGGTGGTCTATGTCACTCAGAAGGAGTGGACTCGATACCAGTGCTGTCGTCTCCACCCCCTTGTTATTCAATTCCTCGCGAAATGATCCAAGATCATTCCATTCGTCTCCATATGCAGACTGTTGAGTCTGTCCAGGGACGACATAAGTGATTGCGATTGATAGAACTAGAAGTATGAGAACTGCCCAGAATGAGGCTTGCAGTGCTATTCTCTTGTTTCTTCGAGTATTGAAAAAACCACCTATCTTTTTCAAATCCACCATGCGGTTCCCCTCAACTACGATTGATTGAGCCGGAAGAACGTTTTATGACCGTTATGTGACCCTGAACAAAGCTGCATCTACTTATCTAGAGAGCTCCACAACGTTACCGACGCTAGCTACTTCCTCTACAGGAATTGTCAGTAGTCCGTCAGTAGTTGGCCATGGAAGCTCAGAAGGATCGATTCCCTGCTCTGTAACGACTAATATTGCAACGATGTCTCCAGTATCAATATCTACTGTGAAGTCTGCTAGGTGACCTAGGAGATCGCCTGCAGCATCAACTACCTGCCTAGTCATTATTTCCTGGGTGAATGTGGTCTTCATTATAATCCTCAAATTAATTCGATTCCAGAGATTGCTCCTGAGGAGCGCTTAACTGACTCAAGGCCACTAGTTAGCGTCTCTTCCAACTTAGAGTAGTATTGCATCATCTCATCGTTCACCGTTGGTCTTACTCTCTCAACTGCTGTTTCAAAGTGCTTCCTAGTTACTGTCTTCTTCTCGTCCCTCATTGCGATTAGGGCTGCTTCTCTACAGACTGCCTCTATGTCAGCACCAGTGTAATTCTCCATACTAGCAGCAAGATCTTCTATCTTGAACTTCCCGAGTGGCATGTCCTTTGTGTGAATCTTCAGGATTGCAGATCTGGAGTCCCTGTCAGGTGGGGGAATGTGGAGGACTCGTTCGAATCGACCGCTTCGCATGAGTGCTGGATCTATCATTTCGGGTCGATTGGTTGCTGCTACAACGATTACTCCTTCCATTCCTTCCACGCCATCTAGGCTGCTCAGAAGTTGGTTCACTACCCTGTTCATAACATCCGAACCCTCTCCTGAGTGGCTTCTCCTCATTCCAGCAATGCTTTCGAACTCATCTAGGAAAACAATCGAGGGACTGGATTGCTTCGCTTTCTTGAACACCTCTCTTACTGCTTTCTCAGACTCTCCCACCCACTTAGAAATCAACTCGGGCCCTTTTATCGAAATGAAATTGGCCTTGGCCTCATTGGCTATCGCTTTGGCAATTAGGGTCTTTCCTGTTCCAGGTGCGCCGAAAAGCATTATTCCTCTGGGTGGAGTAATTCCAAAATGTTCGAATTTCTCGGGCATATTCAGTGGCCATTCTACGCTCTCCTTCAGTCGTTCCTTGACGTCTTGCAGTCCGCCTACCTCTTCCCAAGTAACCTCTGGCACCTGTACGTAGATTTCCCTAAGTGCGCTTGGTTCGATCTCTCTAACCGCCTCTTGGAAGTCAGACATCCTGACTTCCATCTTCTCTATTACCTCTGGAGCGATCTCTTCCTCATCCAAGTCTATCTCTGGGAGGTATCTTCGAAGAGCCTTCATTGCTGCTTCCCTAACCAAGGCTGAGATATCAGCTCCTACGAAGCCATGGGTGTGATCAAGTAGCCAATCCAGATTGTAGTCATCACTGATTGGCATGTCCCTAGTGTGTATCTCCAGAATTTCCCCTCTTCCTGACTTGTCTGGAACGCCTATCTCCAATTCTCTATCGAATCTACCGGGCCTCCTTAGGGCCTGATCTATGGCGTCCCTTCTGTTTGTGGCTCCAATGACCACGACATTGTCTCTTCCACCCATTCCATCCAGAAGTGTAAGTAGTTGTGCAACTACACGTCTTTCTACTTCTCCAGTTACGTCCTCCCTCTTTGGGGCTATACTGTCTAGTTCATCGATGAAAATGATTGCTGGAGCATTAGCAGCAGCCTCGTCGAAAATCTCACGCAGTTGCTTCTCACTCTCACCATAGTACTTCGAGATTATCTCTGGCCCGTTTATAGACGTGAAGTGAGCCTTTGTCTCAGATGCCACGGCCTTTGCAATCAGTGTCTTTCCGGTTCCCGGAGGACCGTGCAAGAGAACTCCTCTAGGCGGATCAATCCCAAGCCTACGGAATAGAATCGGATGCTTCAGGGGGAGCTCTATCATCTCCCTGACCTTCTGAAGTTGATTTCCAATTCCTCCAATGTCCTCGTAGGATATGGTCTGGACCATATTCTCCTCTTCTTGGTCAACGGCATCCTCCTTGATCACAATCTCGGTATCAGGCAGAACCTGCACTATACCCTTAGGACTGGTTTGTACGATGGCAAAGGGCAATGCTTCTGCGAAGAGTGTCATTCCCGGAATAAAAATCCTATCTCCTGCGACAACTGGCCTCTTGTTCAGTCCTCGCCTAGCAAATCCCTCAATTCCAGGTCCGAACCTAACTTTCTGTTGCTTTGCCATTACTGGACTGAGGACCAGCTTGGTGCAAGGCTCTACCTCGACTTTACGAATCTGGGATCTGTCTCCGAGGCTTACTCCGGCGTTTTTCCGAATTATCCCATCAATTCGGATTACCCCGAGATTCGCATCTTCTGGTCTGCATCTCCACACAATCGCTGCTGTCTTCCTCTCTCCTTCTATCTCGACGATATCTCCGGGTTTCAGGTTCAAGTCGTTGTCGAATGGGACTCTCGCCCTTCCGTGACCTACGTCGCTTGGTATCGCTTTCGCCACTCTCAAAGTTAGTGATTCGCTAGAGTCTGATGACATTTTTCACTACCTGCCGCCACTCCTCGTGCATCGGGGGTTGTTAAACCCTGCAATCTAGGATTCTCCATGACGTAAAATGGTTATCGGAACAAAGCATAGCGATGCGCATAATTCATTTCAGAAGTGGTATCCGCCGTATACATGGCACACGTACTTGAGACAGGTTTCGAGATATTAGACAGAGAAAACCCCAACGGTAGCCCTACAGTAATGGGTTACAATGTAATCAATGGAGAATTGCGATCAGCAAGCGATGGCGAGACGTTCGAAAGTAGAAATCCAGCATGGTTAGATGACTGCTTGGGAGTCTTCCCTTTATCCACAAAGAAAGATGTGAATGACGCACTAATTTCAGCTAGAGAGGCATTTTCTCAATGGTCACAAACTCCCGCTCCTACTAGAGGTCAGATTATTGGAAACATGGGAAGACTACTGATGGAGCACAAAGACGACATTGTGAGAGTGGAGACCAGGGAAATAGGCAAGACTCTGAAAGAGAGTGCTGGTGAGGTTCAGGAAGCTATCGACACATGCCTATTCTTCCAATCTGAGGGAAGGAGGTTGTACGGACAGACCGTGAACTCAGAATTGCCAGACAAGGAACTGTTCACCTATCGAAGGCCGTTGGGAGTCTGTGGAATAATTAATGCAAGTAATTTCCCATCAGCAGTGCCATTCTGGAAGATGATCCCTGCAATAATGTGCGGAAACACATGCGTATGGAAGAGTCCCCAAGACTCGCCATTGTTATCATTCATGCTTACAAGAATCATGCACGAGGCAGGACTTCCCAACGGTGTAGTCAATCTGATTCACGGCAAGGGGAGTGGAGCAGGACAGTTCCTTGTTGATTCTGTTGACGAGGGACTAGTGGACAAGATCAGTTTCACTGGTTCAACACCTGTTGGAAAGATGATTGGCGAGGTTTGTGGAAGGAATCTGGTCTCATGCTCTCTAGAGTTGGGAGGGAAAAACCCCCTGGTTGTGATGCCCTCGGCAAATATCGATAATGCTGTTGAAGGTGCTTATTGGGCAGCTTTCGGAACAGCAGGTCAACGTTGCACAAGTTTGGGAAATCTGATACTCCACAAAGACATTTACGAAGATTTCATGGACAAATTCATGACAAAGGTGAAGGAAACTAAAATTGGAGATTCACTGAGGTTTGAAGATGTATTGTATGGTTCTATGCTTTCGGAGAAGTACGCTAACGATTTCCTGAGGGATCTGGGTATGTGTGAATCAGATGGGGCTACAAAACTATGGGGAGAGGGTAAAATCACCAACGAGAATAAGCCTGAAAATTTCCAGGGTGACGCTTCAGATGGAGCATACATGTGGCCACATGTTTATGCAGACGTAACAGAAGAGATGCAATGCTTCCAACAGGAAATTTTCGGACCTGTTGTAACTATAGTTAAGGCTGAGGACTTCGAAAATGCACTTCATCTGGCCAATGCATCTCCATTTGGTTTGTCCAGTGCCTGCTACACAAACGACAGGCTTGAGGCGTATCGATTCAAGACCGGCATAAAGGCTGGAATGACAGGAATAAACAACTCCACGACAGGAGCTGAGGCACACCTACCGTTTGGTGGCGTCAAGGATAGTGGAAACGGAACAAGGGAGTCAGGAATTTGGGTGATAGAAGCATACTCATACTGGCATGCAGTGAACGACGAGCTATCTGGAAAACTCCAGTTGGCACAAATGGATGTGGATGAGATACATGTCAAAGAGGCCGAAGCAGACTATGCTTCACTGGCCTAGAGCATTGGTTCCCCGCATTCAGGACACTTGACTCCAGGAAGCCACGCCCCCGGCATGTAGTTGCAATTCAAGCAGATGGAAGTGACGATGTCATCCCCGACCATAATCCGTCTACTACTCGGCAAGTGTTGAACATTACGCAGTTCTGAGAATACAATTGCTTATTGCACATCGCTGCGCCCAATGCTCAGGGGTAGCGGGCCATGGAAGGAAGTGTGAAGCTACCAATGAAGAAGGGCTTCGGCAAGACCGATAGAAGTGACGACTGGTGGAAGGGTCCCACTGCAATGGCTGCGTACCTAGGATTCATGATAATCTATGCAACATGGCGTGGTTTCATGGAGTCAGATTTCTTGTTCTTCAGTGAGTTTGGAGCTTCTTCGTGCGAGAACTGGGAAGCGGCAAAATCGTTCAAGGATGTTTCAGAATGTCAGACAATGTCAATCGAGCAAGGAAGCCACGTTCTCTCCCCTCTCTACAGTCCTCTAATTTTCCCACAGTCCTCTTGGATTCCCAAAGAACTGTGGTGGATGAGTCCTGCCATGTTCATACTTATTTTCCCCGCAGGTTTCAGAGCAACCTGCTATTACTATCGGAAGGCCTACTACCGCGCATTCTTCCAGCAACCAACAGGTTGCGCGGTTTCTAAGCCTTGGAACGAATACAGTGGAGAGAAGGGGGTACTGGTAGTCCAGAACCTACATAGGATCTTCATGTACATCGCTGTAATCTACTTGCCAATTCTGATGTACGACTTCTGGCTTTCTGTTAACTTCCATGACGAAACAGGAGATGCCTTCGGTTTGTCTGTTGGTTCCCTGATCCTTTTGTTGAACGTTGTATTACTATCCGGATACACTTTCGGATGCCATGCATTCAGGCATGTAGTCGGAGGAGGGTCTAACGAATGGACTGGCTCAGCAGTTAACAGGTTGAAGTACAGAATGTGGAAGTTCTCAACGAAACTGAATGAGAGACACAAAGATTGGGCTCTATTCAGTCTATTCTGGGTTATGTTTGCTGACTTCTACATTTGGGTCTGCCAAGACTTCGGACTAACAGACTTCGTGCTTATTGGAGGGTTATGATGGAAGAGGAAGTTACGCAACACGAGTTTGATGTGATCGTAATCGGGGCTGGAGGTGCTGGTCTAAGAGCAGCCATCGAAGCCAGTAGAAGTGGGGTAAAGGTTGCAATGATCTGCAAGTCAATGCTTGGGAAGGCCCACACGGTGATGGCTGAAGGAGGCGCTGCGGCTGCTCTGGCTAACAAAGACCCACGAGACTCATGGCAGACCCACTTCAGAGACACCATGAAGGGTGGAAAATATCTTGGTGACTGGAGGATGGCACAAATCCACGCTCAGCAGGCTCCTGATAGAATAAGGGAGTTGGAACAATGGGGGGCAGTTTTTGATAGGACCCCCAAGGGTTTGACTAGCCAGCGTAACTTTGGAGGTCATACATATCCAAGATTAGCCCACATAGGAGATGCAACCGGACTCGAGCTAATCAGAACACTTCAGCAGAAGGGTATTCACGAGGGCATTCAGGTATTCATGGAGTACACAGTCAGGAGGCTCTTCAAGAAGGAAGGCCAGGTTTCCGGATGCTTCGCTTACGATAGGAACGACGGTTCTCTGCATCTCTTCAAGGGCAAGGCCATCGTACTAGCAACAGGAGGGATCACGCGATGTTGGGAAGTTTGCTCGGGATCTTGGGAATACTCTGGAGAGGGTCATGCTCTAGCTTATTGGGCTGGGGCAGAGATGGGGGACATGGAATTTGTACAGTTCCACCCAACTGGAATGATCTGGCCCCCCTCAGTAAAGGGAATCCTAGTCACAGAGGGGGTTCGTGGAGAAGGTGGAATGCTGAAGAATAGCAAGGGAGAGCGTTTCATGTTCGATTACGTTCCAGAAATGTACGAAGAAGAGTTTGCCGACACTATTGAGGAGGCTGAAGCCTGGGTTCAGGAGGTTGTTGGAGGGGAGCTAGCAACCAAGAGGAGGCCGCCTGAGCTTCTAACAAGAGACGTTGTGGCTAAGGCAATAAACAGCGAAAAGGCCGCCGGAAGGGCATCTGAGCATGGAGGTGCTTATCTGGACATTTCATGGAGAGACGAGGAGGAAGTGAAGAAGAAGCTGCCAGGAATGTATCACCAATTCAAGGAGCTAGCAGCTGTTGACATTACCAAGCAGCCGATGGAGGTCGGGCCCACTGCTCATTACGTCATGGGAGGGGTCAAGGTTGATCCATTCAGCCAAGAGACCTCGGTAGGAGGGTTATTTGCTGCTGGAGAAGTAGCTACTGGATTGCATGGTGCAAATCGTCTTGGTGGGAATTCCCTATCAGATTTGATTGTATTCGGAAAGATAGCTGGAGAGCATGCAGCGAGATATTCCAAGAGTCAATCCAAATTCCTAGAAATAGACTCAGAAGAAATTGAAGAAGTTGTAGAAGAGACCCTCGAGCCTCTGAGCAGGGAAGGTGGAGAAAATCCCGCCAATGTAGTTAGCGAGCTCAGAGAAATGATGCAAAACAAGGCAGGAATTATCAGAACAGGCAATCTTCTAGAAGAGGCTCTTGTCGAACTTGAGGAATTTAGGATCAGAGCTAACTCGACTTCTCCTGGAGGGGGGAGGATGTACAATCCTGGTTGGCACCAAGCACTAGAGATAGGGGCGATGATAGACGTGAGCAGGATGTGCGCAATCTCAGCCCTTCGTAGGGAGGAGAGCAGAGGAGCACATACTAGAGATGATTTCCCGGATACTGATCACGGGTATTGGGGCAAGGTGAACAGCGTCATAGTAATGGGGGAAGATGGCTCAATGAACATCGACTTCACTTCCTATCCTGAAATTCCAGATGAGTTGAAGTCGCTACTTGATTCTGATGACCTACACGAGGAGGAGTGAAATGACAGACAGGGTTACTTTCAGGATTTTCAGGGGGGAGCCCGACAAAGATGGGGTCCCATTTGGAAAAATGGTAGACTACAAGGTAGATCTGGATGAGGGAATGGTTGTGTTAGACGTCGTACATAGAATCCAGGCAGAGCACGCTCCGGACCTCGCTTGTCGTTGGAACTGCAAAGCTGGAAAATGTGGTTCATGCAGCGCGGAAGTCAATGGAAAGCCACGTCTAATGTGCATGACTAGAATGGAAGATATTCTTGCCGAGACTCCTGAAAATGAGCCGGTTCTCGTAAAACCAATGCAGGCATTCCCACTTACAAAGGACCTAGTCACTGACACTTCTTGGGCTTACAGAACGGATCAGAAGATCAAACCAATCAATGGACCTGAAGAGCCGGACTGGGTATTCCACCAGGAGGAGGCAGACAGGTTACAGGAGTTCAGATCTTGTATCGAGTGCATGCTATGTGTGAATACATGTCACGTACTTAGGGAGCATCAAATGTACGATGAGTTCGCAGGACCTAGGTTCTTTGTTCGATTGGCAAGCCTAGAAATGCACCCTCTTGACGTTGAGAGTAGGATTCCAGAAATTAAAGAGGACTTCGGCATAGGGTATTGCAACATCACACGCTGTTGTACTGAGGTGTGTCCAGCAGGGATCCAGATTACGGATAATGCAATAATTCCACTAAAAGAAAGGGTTGTCACCGAGTACTACGACCCTCTGATAGATCCAATCAACACTGTGAAGAACCTGACATCTGGGGTTCTCAGCTACTTCACAGAAGATTTCTCCAAAGGTTCTGATCCTGGGAACAAGAAGAAGGCTGAGAGTACGCTGGAAGAGGAAAGGAGTAGGGCCGAAGAGGCTCGTAAGGTGGACTCTGAAAGAACAGAGAAGGCCCGAAAGAGATTCCGAACAGAGTAATTACTACTGTCTTAGAACTCTAAAGCGTCCGCTGTTTGTACACGAAAACCAGATGCAAGTGTCGATTCGACTATGCTCACATTCGGTCGATTCGCAACTTCTTCACGTTGGCCTTGTTAATCATGTCAGGTAGCCAGTCTGGTGCATTTGCTCCCTTTGGGACCTTGGACTTGGATCCAGAGAACACGTGAACTCTGTTTGTTCCTCTTTCCCTGAGGTGGATGTCAGTGACACCTCTTGAAGCCGCCTTCAGAGCTGCTCCTCTGGGCTGCTTGCTGTGGAACACTTGAGCAGTGTCCTTGCCGTTCTGCATTAACACGAAATATTTCTTGTCTGCCATTTTTGGATTCCTCCGATTCGCGGAGAAACTGCATAGATAATAAACTTGAGCCGGAATATCGGCATACTGAGGCAAAGTGAGTCGATTTCTAGTAAATGCGAGAATCTACAATTCCGCACAGGCTAGAGTTTTCGTGTTAGTTACTCCGTTAATTGAACGTACTGAGTCGACGACTAATTTTGCAATTTCTCCCATACTATCTGCTTCTATTTTCAATATCATGTCATGATCTCCGAATAGGACTTGAGCATCGGAAACGAAAGGAAGAGATGAGGCTTCCTCGAATACCGAATATTCCGTTCCTGGCTCTACATCTAGTAGGACGTATCCGGTTGACATGCCTATGGGAGGGGGTTCGTGGCGATTAAAGTTCCCTAATCTTTCAGAAAATGCCTACGATGGATACATATCCGATGGCCTGCCTTCGCATGCTTATGGCCGAGGTTGTAATCGTGAGAGAATGTACGCACGGACAAGTGCGTGTTCTCTATGGCGATATAGTCGGTGTAGAGGGCGATATTATGGTTATCCCCGCGAATAGTAGGCTAGCTGGAAGAGAAGGTTTGGATGAGAGGATGCAGCAAGCTGCAGGAGATGGCCTCAGGGAGGCGTGTGCTAATATTGCCAAAGATAGGAGGAAGTTGAATCTACAGCCATGTGGAGTCGGCGAGGCAGTGACTACAGATTCTTTTGATCTCCCGGTATCCAAACTTGTTCACGTTGTTGGTCCAGACTGTAGAAGACCCACACAGGATAACTTCAGAAGAGAACTACTGAGAAACTCATATGCTGCTCTATTCGAGACGGTTGAGTCTCTTGAACCGAGGAAAACTCTTGTTCTCCCACCTCTAGGGATGGATGTTTTCGCATATCCACATCGAGAGGGGGCTAGGATGACGATGGAAATAATTCTCCCATGGATGGATGGAGAGGAAGACCCTGGAGTTGACATGGTTCTCATCGTAACTAATGAAGATAACTTCCTGAATAATATGAAAACTGTCTACAGAGAAAGTGAGGACCAGTTCCCTGGTGTAGACAGAACCAGAGATTACAGAAAGGGTAAGATTCAGTGATTTGGACCGGTGTCCTCAATAACCCTGATAATTGGATAGTGCCATGGGGACCAGTTACGAAAGGGAGTTGCGTTCTGTTCTCGCTGGAGAGATAAAGGGAGTTCGAGCAGTTACAAGATCTTGCTCTGAAGTTGAGCGGGCTAAAGCAATGAGAGTGGTAAAGAGGCCCTTTCTGGTAGTAAGAGCCCCAGGAAGCGGTTCAGAGGGAACTGGTGATCTGCTTGCTCTTAGGGGGGACATATGCTTCCCGATAGAGGTAAAGACCTCCAAGACAGATAGAATATATCTCTCGGGTAGAACTATGGATCAGTACAATCATCTGAAATCTACCGGTGAGAAGTGCGGACTTCTCCCACTGTACGCTTTCAGGTTGAAGGGAGTAAGGGGGGACAGTTGGAGGATCATGAAAGTTGAAGTTGAAGGATTGACTGGTAAGCTCAGGCATCTATCCAGAAGTATCCCTGCACTTCCACTAACAAGCAGGGGAACTCCACATCTAGACTGGAATGCTGGAATGCCCATGCACAGGTTCCTGTCATTGATTTGTGGTTCAGAAGGAGCTGTCGGGGTGATGTCGGATTCAAGCAACTCCTCCACGAAAGAGACGGTGTTTGGCTAATTTCTAGTTCCAGAGAGTAGCTCTTCTATCTGTTCCATTGATTGCTTAACTGATTGAAGTTCTTCTCTGACTGTATGAAGTTCTGCTTGGACTAGTATTCTACTGATACTGTCCCTCTCTCTGGCCAATGAGTCGATTCTACGATTGGTGCTCCTCGAGGAGTCCCCGAATGCCTTTGGCATGGACATCCGAATCAGTGCGAGGTATTCTCACTTTTGATTTAGAGCAGGTTGAATAGACAAGAACGATTGTCATCAACATGGCGGAAGATGGGGAGAATAGGAGCATCCTGATCCCTTTGCTAATGCTGTTCCTTGTGTATAGCCTAGGTGCACCGGTTTGGTTGGTAGCTCTGTTCGCAATATGGTATTCTGGTTTACTGTACGCAGAGTCGGCGGGTCTACTTGACAAGATGGACGCAACTAGGGCTCTAGGGGTGATTCTGATGATCAGAACCAGAAGAGGTATGCGTCTACTGGAGTCGGTATCCAAACCTAGGAGATTCTGGAGGGCTTTCGGAGAGGTCTCAATCTGGCTTTGCTTCTTTGTGATGTTCATGGTCGTACTACTTCTCCTGCTTAGTGCAATCGCAGCAGCGATGAGCCCTCCGGAGGAGCCCTTGCCTGCAAGCGACCTACTACTAATTCCAGGGGTTACTAGCTTCGTACCATTTTGGTGGCCAGCCTTGGCACTCATAGTTGCGATTGTGATTCACGAATACAGTCATGGAATTCAAGCTAGGGCTCATGGAATGAGATTGAGGAGCTTCGGATTGCTTCAACTGGGGCCTCTACCTATCGGAGCCTTCGCAGAGCCCGAGGAGAAGGAGATGGAGAGGGCTCCTAGGAGAGACAGGTTGAGGCTTTTCGCCGCAGGACCTTCGATCAATATTTTCGTAACTTACGTTGTTTTGGTTCTACTTTGTTCTGTTGCAAGTGGTATGGCGGCAGAAAACAAAGGAGTTCATGCGAGAGGAATAGTGGTCGGAGGAGGTGCGGAAGAGGCTGGCCTACTGCCATTCGAGACGATTACACACATCAACGACAACGAGATAGCCGATTACTCGGATTTCTCGGGTGAGATGGATGGACTCGCCGCTGGGGATATGGCCGAATTAACCGTCCTATCGAGAGACGATTCTCTTGGTTCGTGGTCAGAGAGGAGGATCTCCGTCACTATGGGTGATCGATACCAGTACTTCATCGACGACTGTGAGAAAGATAGCAGTTGTATTGTTGAAGACAGAGTAGAACTACTGAGATTATGGGAAATTGAGCCCGGTGATGCTTTCCTAGGCGTTTCGAATCTCGTTTCATCAACAGCAGGAGTGGATGATTATGCCAATATCGTCGACGGAGAATACTCAGCAACTGGCACAGCTATACTCACTGTTATTCGACCACTTCTAATGCTTAATGTCCCAATTTCAAACGAAGGTCAGACGATGATTCTACAGGAAAGGGAGATGCTTGTTGCTGGAAGCGGACCGATGGCATCGCTACTCGGAACTGATGGTATGCTGATGCTCTTTGACTTCCTATTCTGGCTGGTCTGGATAAACTTCCTGCTTGGCTTCGCCAATCTGATTCCCATGATTCCCTTCGATGGTGGCCATCTTGTTAGAGATGGGGTGCACTCGGTCCTGAGAAAGATCAGTCGTTCTACTCATCCGATTCGGATTGAGAATTTATCTAACAGAATAAGCAGTCTGAGTAGTATCTTCATCCTATTGATTCTGCTAATTCCGGTGATCATTCCGAGAATAATCTAGTTACTCTTCTTCGATCTTCCTCGGCTCGTGGACCTCTCGGAAGATTACTTTGGCGACCCCTACATTCTCCCTCAGAGTAGTGACCAGAGAAAACTTCGTGAATGCCCAGTTCTGATCGTAAGCCATCTCCTCCGGGAGAGTCATTGTGAGGTCATCACCTTCGAATTCGATTTCGAAGTCGTCTCTTCCGGTGTTCATCTTCATCAAGGTCTGAACCTTCTCATCCCTATCCTCAACGACCTTAACGATCTGGTAGTTGTACCTCAGGGTGACCCCTGCTAATGGGTGGTTGTAGTCTATCCTAGCCCTACCCGCACTCATGAACTGGAGAATTCCCTGTCTCCCACCGATCTCAACTGGGGCTCCTATTGCTAGTGTGTTTGGGTCTCTTACACTCCTGAGGAGGACGTTCTGTGAGATAGTCTCAATCTTGTTCTGGTCCCTATCCCCATAGGCCTCGGTTGGCTCGATATCGAACTCGTAATCCTTTCCAGCCTCGGCTCCCGCCAGGTGAGACTCGAAACCGGGGATTAGTCTACCATCACCGACGGTTGTAATCATTGGTGAGTACTCTCTGTTTTCGTCATGGAGATCGTTTTCCTTGGCTACCTCCTCTCTTGTTGTCTCTATCAGCTTGTCATTGCTAGCATTGTACAAATCATAGTCTACATGAACGATTGAGCCATTATCCATCATAGCACCTCAGGAGCCTCGCGACCGGCTCCCCCTTTTTCATTCAAACGGTGAGGGGCGATATCAATCTTCATCGGTCTACGAAATTTCCCTTCTAGCGTTAATCCTTTGATGAGCCATTGATGAGGGAAGCCAAGACGCTCCCAATGACCACCATGAGCCAACCCGCCCAAACGAGATGGCTGCCCTGGAGGCGGTGGACGGTGACCCTGACCTCGCTGACATCGTCCGTCTGTCCCAGAATCATCGATGACAAGAGTTCGTTTGACTGCAGTAGGTCCAGGATTACTATCGTGTCCCCTGTCGCCGTCGTCAGCCTGTCCACCTCCGATCTGGCTGACACCATGCCGGAGGGAGAGTCGAAGCGGAGCATCCCGGGCGTGATAGTCCCAAGCAGGGCACCATCGTCCCTCGCCTCGATGACTACTCCAACATAGCCGTCTCCTATGCGGTACCCGTATCCTTCCTCATCTGCGGATAGTACCTCTACCCCGGTGAACACGAGCTCCATCCCCTGATGCTGTGTAGGCACGTCTCTCTCCAGGGTGACGAAGTGGGATGGATCGGTCCTATCAACAAGAGTGGTGGTGAGGACATGCCCCACCAATAGGATCAGGATGCCAGCATGGGCGATGTGGGTGCCCAGTAACCTCACTCGGGTAGACTGAGGCCTCGGGCTACCACTGACGAATGCCGGAATTGTCTTTCTCGAGCTCCTCCATAGCTTCAGCAGAGTTGGGGGTATGGCAAGGGCCAGCCAAGTCAGGATGAACATGGAGACAGCGCCCCTGGAAACGCTATCGGTGATTGCTCCTTCCTGATTCCCAGGTAGCTCCAGTCTCTCCGAGAAAGCGGCTAGAACCACTGAGAGGGCCAAGGTCAAAGAGAGCGCGATTGCGCCTGCTCTGCCGCTTACCCGGTTGCCCCAAGCGTACAGTGCTAGCCCCACGGCGAGCAGGGAAACTAGAGGGGCACCGTAGTACTCGTGCGCTTCGATGCTGGTGCCTTCTATCTCGACGGTCAATAGGATCCAAGTCAGCAGTAGGAATACCATGGAAAGGTACCATGGAAAGGACCTTGACATGATGGCCCTCTTTTTGGGATTTGCAATTAACTCAGTAATCCTAGAGAAGTCGTCCTTCTGCTCATCGGGAATGACCCAGACTAGGAGGAAAGGAGCGATGCCAGCCAATGACTGGTACCACTCGGAGATCCACGCCCAGCCTGAGAAGAGCATCAGAAGGACTCCAAGGGAGACCCAATGGACCGGGGGTTCGTTCCGATCTCCAAAAATCAGCAGTGTCAGGATGGCCAGTCCGAAGAAGAGTACTGCGGATGAGCCGATCCAGAGGCCGACAGCAGCGAAGTAGCACAGCAGGAAGACTGCTAGAGCCCGGTTCTTCTCGAACAGGGTCTGGGATCCCTTTGCGAGGACTGTTGCTCTCTGCTCCCTCAGGGCATGGGCTACAGAAAGGCCGAGCAGCACAACAACTGACAGCATGTAGACCATGATCTCGAACCCTACAGCGGTGAAATCGATGATCTCCAGGACTCGTACATATGGATCCCTCGGGAGGGAGTTCTCCCCATCACCCACGAACGCATGGACAGAGGCCCAAACTCCGTTGGCCCTGGTGACCAGAGTGGCATGCATCACCAGAGCTCCGGTTATCATTCCGAGCGCGGGTGATAATGCGTAGGGATTGGATGTCTTTGGCCTCGCTCTTGAGTGAAGTATAGCCAGTAGTGCGAGCCATGGTAGAAGTGATCCTGTCTCGACTGGATCCCATGCCCAATACCCTCCCCAATCCAGAACTGTGTAGGCCCAGAGGCCACCAAGTCCTATGCCGATTGTCCCCGCCAGGAATGAGTATCGGGCCCATGGAATCATCAATGCATGGGTCTCATTCGAGGGTCTGGACCTAATCAGACCTGCCACAGCAATGCTAGCCGTGGCAAGGCACAATGAATAGTAGACGAAGACCACTGGCGGGTGAATCACCATCAAATCCGTCTGTAGCAGGGGACTGATCTCCCCAGAAGAGCCGGGGATAGCAGGTGAGAAGGGACGGAGACCTGCTGAGATTAGCATGAGTAGGAATGTCCACAGGTGCATGACCCTTACCGTGGTACTGTCTCTAGTTGTGTCCCTAGACATCAACCACGCGATTACGCTCATCATCGAGGCCCACATCAGAAGAGGTCCGGACCTGCTCCCCCATACCGCTGAAATGCGGTAGAATAGAGGCAGTCCTTCGCCGACGTAACTCGAGACCAAGTCCAGCGACTTTGCCTCGAAAAGGAACGATAGTACCAGGAGTAGGAAAGGGGATGACTGGGCCCACATTGCAGCTGTCCTCAAGAAAGGCTGTGAGCTAGCCTCGGGACGGATTACTACGTACAGGCTAACCAGCAGGGCTAGGAAGACCAACGTGTACCCAAGAAAGGTAAGCATCGTTCACCATCCGTAGTACTTCGCCCTGCTGTATCCGAATGCTAGCATCGCTGGCACGATTCGCTTGAAGTACAACGCTGGTTTTCTGAATAGAAGTCTGAGCCCGACCATCGCCTTACCGGTGATTCCCATTCCCGACATTTCATCCGGGAAGCAAGTCGCCATTACGGACATCTCTGCATCTGATAGTTCGAAGAGTGCTGTCTTGCCTCTCAGAATTTTGTCATACGGTGGGAACTCTGCCTTCCATAGCCTAGTGTACTCGGATAGTCTCTTTGAGGTGAGGTCTCCTTCTGAAATAGCGTTTGCAGCGGTATGTGCCGCGAAAACGGCTGATTTCAATGCCAGGTGGGAGCCACCCTCGAACAGGGGGGAGGTAAATCCTGCAGCATCTCCCACTAGAATCAGCCCGTCATAGTGGGTCCGCTCGAAGGGCCCCGATATCGGGATGGTCCCACCGAAAGCCGGACTCCCCTTTTCCTTCCACGGTGGTAAGGTCTGTTCTGAGTCTCTAAAATGTGTGTTTGCAATGAATTCGTCGAGAGCCTTTTTTGTCCTGGGCTTGTCCTCAGTTACGAGCCCGACGTTAGCCCTCCCATCGCACTTGGGAATCATCCACAGGTACCCTTTCTCAGCGTAGCTAGGCCATATGTAGAAATCCAAATAATCGTCAGTGGGCACCTCTAGAAGCTCGTACTGCATCCCCGCGACAACCTTGCCCTTTTGATTCAGAGGAGTCTCCCCATCGGGCTTAACTAAACGAGAGCAGACTGCTGCAACTCCGGAGGCATCGATGACTATCTTCGCCATTATTGGGAACTGGTCTCCCTTTCCATCACAAATCCATCCTGAAAACGGTTCTCCTTGGGCTCTCTCCATGGAAAGTAGTTTGTGACCTAGGTTGAGCGTGGCACCTGCAGAGACGGCTTCATCTGTTATCCATCTCTCAAAGAGGTGTTTCTCCAGAACGTATCCTTCCTCGGTAAGTCGCTTTTCAGTACCGTCTGGGAAGATCACCCTGATTCCATGTACCCTCTTGCTGATTACCTCTTCCGGGAGTGTGAGCTCTAGGTTCTGGCAAGCTATCTCAGAAATGCACTCTCCACAATGGACTGGTGTTCCTATCTCAGGATGGTCCTCGATAATTATCGTTGAAAGCCCCTTCCGTGAGCATTGCAGAGCGGCGTTTCCACCCCCAGGACCGGCCCCCACGACAAGTACGTCGCAGACTGTCATTTCGTCGCCCACGTAACCTCGGTAAGGGCCCTATCAAAGAAACCCTCGGTTTGTTAGCCTCCAAAACAGACAAACCTTCTCATGTCAAAAGCATCGCGTTATGGCATGGGCTGGAGGAGTCTCGAGGAATTCATCCTGGCTCTGGAACAGAGGGGCGAGTTACTGAGGGTTAGCCATCCGGTCGATGTTGAGTTAGAAGCGGGTTGTATCGCTGACTTGTTGGTGAAGAGAGGCGGTCCTGCAGTTATCTTCGATCAGCCCAGATTAGGGGACGGAAGCATCAGCAGGTACCCCTTGGCCATGAACCTCTTCGGAACTCGTGATAGAACCAATCTCGCACTAGGCGTCGTGGAGCCCAAAGAGATCGGTGAAATGATGACTGGCCTCATGAAGCCGGACATAGGAGGGATTCTGAAAAGGCCCTGGACAGGACTTGGGTTGCTGAGACAAGGAATTTCAATGGCTCCAAGGAAGGTCTCTAGGGGAAAGTGTCAGCAGGTTAGGATAGATAATCCGGATGTGACTATGCTCCCCATCCCAACAAGCTGGCCTCAGGATGGAGGACCATTCATGACGCTTCCACTTGTTGTCACATCGGATCCAGAAACCGGAGTTCACAATCTAGGGATGTACAGAAGCCAGGTTTTCGGTCCTGATGAAGTCGGCCTTCACTGGCAGAAACACAAGCATGGGGCGGACCATGCTGAGGCATCAGACGATAGGATGCCAGTTGCGATTTGCCTAGGCGGACCCCCTCAGGTTATCTTCAGTGCGATCTCCCCCCTCCCGGACAACCTCTCAGAGTACGAGTTTGCAGGTCTACTTAGTGGGAGGCGGCTCAAGATCACAAAATGTCTGACCAACGACTTGTGGATCCCTGCAGATTGCGATTTCGTGATTGAAGGGTACACCCTGCCCTCGGAAAAGAGAGTGGAAGGGCCATTCGGAGACCACTTCGGTCACTACTCTCTGGAGGATGAGTATCCAGTGATGCACGTCACAGCAATAACTCATAGGAAGGACCCGATTATCCCCATGACAATAGTTGGAATACCCCCGATGGAGGACGGTTACCTTGGAGAAGCGATTGGGGATGCCCTGTTACCAGTGTTGAAGTTCCAGCATAGGGATGTTATCGATACCTTCCTACCATTAGAAACGGGTTTCCACAACCTCGCTATCATTTCCTCGAAGCAAAGATTTCCTCGTCAGGCACGTAAGACAGCGCTTGGACTCCTAGGAGCAGGGCAGATGATGTTCCTGAAGGTGATAATTGTGGTGGATGAAGGGCATCAAGTAAAAGATCTCGAAAAACTTCTAGACGCCCTCCATAGCAAGGTCAATATTCCCGAGGACTTGATCACACTGAAGGGTATGGTCGCTGACTCTTTGGCTCACACATCTCCATGGGAGAATGTCCATGACAAGTTGATCATCGATGCGACGACACCGCCAGAAGGGGATCCGATTGATCGACCAATGGAGAGCAGCGTTGGTGAATC
>JAPOKZ010000078.1:0-2989 GCA_029977385.1 Methanobacteriota archaeon | reverse complement strand
CGTCAAGTCATCATGCCCCTTATGCCCAGGGCTGCAAACATGCTACAATGGCCGGTACAGAGGGCTGCGAGACCGCGAGGTTGAGCGAATCCCATAAAGCCGGTCTCAGTTCGGATTGGAGTCTGCAACTCGACTCCATGAAGTTGGAGTCGCTAGTAATCCCGGATCAGCAACGCCGGGGTGAATACGTTCCCGGGCCTTGTACACACCGCCCGTCACACCACGAAAGTGGGTAACACCCGAAGCCAGTGGCCTAACCTTAGGGAGGGAGCTGTCGAAGGTGGGATTCGCGATTGGGGTGAAGTCGTAACAAGGTAGCCGTACCGGAAGGTGCGGCTGGATCACCTCCTTTCTAAGGAGTCCAATTCCATTCTGTAGTGAAACATTCACTCAGAATTTGGACAACTAGTTGATGCACTGGTTAGTCAATTATTCTTGAATCCCCAACGGGATGAATTTCTGAAAAGAACAAGAAATTTGTCGTCTTCTCTTTCGTTTTGAGAGAGCGGGAATCCGCTTTCCGGCGATGCTTCTGTATCCGGACTCTCAAACAAGTTCTTTGAGAATTGCATAGCGAGCACGAGCATCTATATAAAATAGATCCTTCTTTACTGTTAATTCAGTAAAGAAAATACAGTGTTGCATTTTGTCTTTGACAAAATGCATCCCAAACTCAAGAAGTAAATTGATTTCAAGCTACAAAGAGCCAACGGCGGATGTCTTGGCAACGACTACCGAAGAAGGACGCGAGTGGCGGCGATAAGCCTCGGGGAGCTGCCGACTAAGCTTTGATCCGGGGATGTCCGAATGGGGAAACCCACTATTCCTAAGGAGTAGTACTCCGCTCTGAACACATAGGAGCGGTTGAGGGAACCAGGTGAACTGAAACATCTAAGTAACCTGTAGGAAAGGAAAGCAAATGCGACTCCCTAAGTAGCGGCGAGCGAAAGGGGAATAGCCTAAACTGAATTGGTGTAATAGCCTGGCGGCGTTGCCAATTCGGGGTCGTGGGACCAGATGGATCAAGCGTCAGATTGATCACAGAGTTACAAATCTGCTCGTTAGTCGAAGCTTCTGGAAAGGAGCGCCACAGAAGGTAATAGCCCTGTAGACGAAAACGTTCAGACTCTGATCTGTGTTCCCGAGTATCACCATTGCCGTGTAATTTGGTGTGAATCTGCGAGGCCCACCTCGTAAGGCTAAGTATAAGTCGATGACCGATAGCGAACTAGTACCGTGAGGGAAAGGTGAAAAGTACCCCGGGAGGGGAGTGAAATAGTACCTGAAACCGTTGGTTTACAATCAGTCAGAGCGTCGTCTAAGATTTCGATCTTAGGCCGCGATGGCGTGCCTTTTGAAGAATGAGCCTGCGAGTTATGGTGTGTGGCAAGGTTAACCCGTGAGGGGAAGCCGAAGCGAAAGCGAGTCTGAACAGGGCGTCCAGTCGCATGCTATAGACCCGAAGCCGAGTGATCTATCCATGGGCAGTGTGAAGCGGGGGTAAGACCCCGTGGAGGCGCGAACCGACCTAGGTTGAAAACTGGGCGGATGACCTGTGGATAGGGGTGAAAGGCCAAGCAAACTCGGTGATAGCTGGTTCTCCGCGAAATGCATTTAGGTGCAGCGTCGCATGTTCAGTCATGGGGGTAGAGCACTGGATGGGTTAGGGGGCCTACAAGCTTACCGACCCCAACCAAACTCCGAATACCATGACTCCAAAGTGCGGCAGTGAGACCCCGGGGGATGAGCTTCGGGGTCGAAAGGGAAACAGCCCAGACCGCCGACTAAGGCCCCAAATTCTGGACTAAGTGGTAAACGAAGTGAGATTGCAAAAACAGCCAGGAGGTTGGCTTAGAAGCAGCCATCCTTGAAAGAGTGCGTAACAGCTCACTGGTCGAGTGATCTTGCGCGGACAATGTAACGGGGCTCAAGTCCAGAGCCGAAGTCGCGGGTTTTCACAATAGTGAAAGCGGTAGCGGAGCGTCGATCTTGCTGTGAAGCGCCGGTGTAAACCGTCGTGGAGCGTGGTCGAGTGAGAATGCAGGTATGAGTAGCGAGAGAGGGGTGAGAAACCCCTCCGCCGAAAATCCAAGGGTTCCTGGGGAAGGCTAATCCTCCCAGGGTGAGTCGGGAGCTAAGACGAGGCCGAGAGGCGTAGTCGATGCACAACCGGTTGATATTCCGGTACCACTGTGAGCACGACCAGGCTCAACCATTGTTGCTAAGGGGATGCTAGGAGCCCGTAAAAAGGCACCTAGAGGAACCGACCCACAATGGAGCGGCCAGCAATGCGGGGACGCAGGAAGGTAGGTGAACCCACCCGATGGTAGAGGTGGGGTAAGTATGTAGGGCGGGTCCCAGGAAAATCCGGTACCCACTAAGCCTGAGATACGACGCCGACTCGATTAAGAGGAAGTCATTGATCCTATGCTGCCAAGAAAAGCCGCTAGCGAGTTCTCACGGTGCCCGTACCCCAAACCAACACAGGTGGATAGGTAGAGAATACCAAGGCGATTGGGAGAACTGTGGTTAAGGAACTCGGCAAATTGCATCCGTAACTTCGGGAGAATGATGACCTCATTAAAGTGATGGAACTTGCTTCCTGAGCTTGAAGAGGTGTCACAAACCAGAGGGAAGCGACTGTTTACTAAAAACACAGCAGCGTGCTAAGCCGTAAGGCGCTGTATACGCTGTGACGCCTGCCCGGTGCCGGAAGGTTACGGGGACGGGTTAGCCCTTTAGGGCGAAGCTCTGAACCTAAGCCCCGGTAAACGGCGGCCGTAACTATAACGGTCCTAAGGAAGCGAAATTCCTTGTCGGGTAAGTTCCAACCTGCACGAATGGCGTAACGACTTCCCTACTGTCTCAACCACAGACCCAGCGAAATTGAAGTACGAGTAAAGATGCTCGTTAGCTACAGAAGGACGGAAAGACCCCGTGGACCTTTACTACAACTTGGTATTGATGTTTGACCTTCACTGTGCAGGAT
>JAPOKZ010000061.1:0-5091 GCA_029977385.1 Methanobacteriota archaeon | reverse complement strand
TGATTGAGGATTGTGAGGCCCTCGACGCCATCTTGTCCCCTATAGGGGGAGGGGGCCTGATGTCTGGGACATGCATTTCCACTAGAGCTCTACTTCCGGAAGCCCGTATTTTCGGAGCAGAGCCAGAAGGGGCTGACGATGCTGCTAGGTCTTTGGAGGCCGGGGAGTATGTGCCACAGACAGGACCCGATACTATCTGCGATGGTCTGTTGACCAGCATGGGGGATAAGACATGGCCAATCATCAAGAGGCACGTAGAAGAAATTGTCACTGTTAGTGACAATGCTGTTCTAGAGGCAATGTCGCTGATTCACGAAGAGTTCGGGATGATCGTGGAACCCAGCGGGGCCATCTCCCTGGCCGCGGTTCTGAAGGACGAGTTCAGAGAAAAGCAGGGAATCGGATCGATTGGGATAATCCTGTGTGGTGGCAACGTGGACCCTGAGAATCTCCCCTTCTCCCCCTAGAATGTATCCTAACAGATTATATTCCGATGGTGAGCAAGTGATTCATGGCCCTAGTTTTTGAGAGGATAAAATCGACGCCCGGCGAAGCACTGCTTCTACTGACTGCCCTGGTAACACTGGTTTACTCGTTGAACTTCATGTTCTTCTCGGCTTGTTACACTACTGGGGGGGAATCAAGCATTGGAGTTGGATGCTTCACCTTGCTTGACAATGGTATTACCCCATTCCAGAACGGCCAAACTGGTGATCCGGCCTTCGGTGCTGGCGCGCCAGAGTTCGCGTTCAACGGCATCCTGATGTTCGGGATTTTCATATCGACCATGCTGATTCTCAATGAGGGTGCTCGCGGCATGTGGAAGGTGATGCTCCCCGTACTAGCCGGACTAGTCGTAGCTAGCGCGGTGATCTGGATGTTCTGGAACGATGCTAGCGAGTCTAGCGAGGCCCCCAAGTTCCTAACTCCAATCGTTACCTTGGCTTATGCCGGCGCGTACATGATGCTCCGTTCGGAGGACGAGGTTGACGAGGGCTTGGACTCGCTATCCCTCGGTATCGGCATCAAGGACCCAGTGGCCCTGATGGGCCTGGTAGTGGTAATCGCCACGGGTATGTTCTACGTGTTCAGGCAGATAGCTGACCCGGGATCCGTAATTGACGCGGTCACTCCAGGATCGTGGGAGGATGGACTACGAGCTCCCTCGAAAGTTACTGTGGCCTTCACTGGCGCTCTTCTACTGACTTACGTGCTATGGGCGGTCGTTATCCTGACGCAAGGGGCTAGGGGGATGTGGGTTGTGGCGCACCCGGCACTCTTCGCTTTCCTTACCGTGACGATAGCCAACTACTTCGGATTCGTCTTTGGTCCGATTAGAGAGTTCTCAGAGCAGAATGAGATGGATGCGATTTCGGGACCAGCGACCATGCTCATATTCCTCCTAGTCTACCTCAGGCTCAGAGACGAGGGTATCGAGGAGGGCATGACCTTCCAGGGTGAGCCGTTGGACTCGAGGGGATTCGATCGTTTCTTCGTGATGGGTGCAATCGTGATATCGGCAGCATTCATGATCGTAGAGATTTCAGGTCTGTGAATAGGTGGAGCACGAGCCGGGATTTGCACCCGGGTCCATGGATCTGCAGTCCATTGCATAGCTGCTCTGCCACTCGTGCTTCGTCCCGCCGACTATACTGTCTTTCTTGAAGGCTGTCCGCATTTCGGCATACCTTCATTGGGTGGGTGCCGGTGTGAAAGGTATGCCTGATGTGTCTTCCCGCTTCGAGGGCCTCGGCGTCGGATTCGCACCCTATCTCCAGCCTCCAGCACCCGAGGTCGTCAGATGGACAGTGGGTGAGCCTGGTTTCGAAACCCCATCTCCTATCGTCGATGCTGCGATTAGAGGTCTAGAGGAAGGGAAGACGAAGTACACCAGAGGACCGGGTTCAGTGGAACTATGTAATGCCGTTTCCGAATACCTCAGAGTCCATCACGATATCGAGGCAAGGGCGGATGATATCGTGGTGACTCCTGGAGCGAAGCAGGCCCTTCTGTACTCATTCTTGATTACGACTATGCCAGGAGACGAAGCCATTCTTCTTTCTCCATCATGGGCATCATACGAACCGATGCTGGAATTCATCGGAGCCGTTCCCGTGCATGTAAAGGTGAAAATGGATAGCTTTCATCCTGATTTGGAGGCAATTAGAGAAGCCGTAACGGACAAGACCAAAATGATCCTCATCAACTCTCCGTGCAATCCAACTGGAGCCGTATTCACCCCTGAGGAGATCAGGGGGATTGTGGATATAGCGGTTGAGAATGACTTGTGGATAGTGTCTGATGAGATTTACGGGAGGATGGTTTGGGTCGATTGGCCTCACGTTTCTCCATCGACGATTCCGGGTGGGAAGGAGAGGACCATTGTGGTCAATGGTTGGTCAAAATCCTGGGCCATGACTGGGATGAGAGTGGGTTTTCTCACTGGTCCAAGCGAGGCGATGAGGGCAGCGGTGAAGAGCCAGGCCAACTCGGCATCCCACATCCCGACATTCATGATGGATGCAGCTAGGGTTGCACTGGAATGCGAGGACTCAGTGCAGGAATTCAACGGTGAGTACAGTAAGAGGAGGAAGTTGATGACGGAAGGGCTGTCTTCAATCCCAGGAATTAGAGTCCCAGAACCAGAGGGTGCTTTCTACGTGTTCGCAGACGTAACAGGAACTGGGATGACCGATATCGAGTTCGCTGATGGGGCATTAGAAGCAGGGGTGCAACTAATCCCCGCGTCTCTTATTACAGGAGGCGAGGGTTTTGTCAGGATCTCATATGCTGCAGACGAAGCGGATATTTTGGAGGGTTTGAGGAGGCTCAAGTCCTGGCTGTTGCAAGAGTGAGTTTGAAATCTCGGTGACTTGGCTCGGTACTGTGGACGATACCGAATCTGCAGGTTCCCATGTCCTTCTAGACTATGTCAACTACAAGAGGGGAGAAACCGGAGACGGGGAGTGGGTACTATCGGTTCTAAGAGAGTGCGTGAGTGAGTCAGGAATCAGGGAGGTGCATTCACACGTAGAGATATTCGATGGAGTGGAGAGCCCCCCGGGTTTTGCAGCAGTAGTTCTAATCGATGAGAGTCATGTAACCGCACATTGCTACTCAGAAAGGGGTATACTAGCCATAGACGTCTTCACTTGCGGAGATAGCGATCCCTCTGCAGTGGCATCCATGATTAACGACAAATTAGTATCAGAGGTTCAGGGCTTGAGAAGGGTTTTCGAGAAGAGAGTGGAGCGATTCAGGAGCGATTAGATGGGAGTTAGGGACTTCATCGAAACTCACTATACCCACTTCAATGCAGGTGAGTTGGCAAAATGCATAGATTCCCTGAGGGGGTTTCTAGATAGCGGAGGGAGGTTGATTATCACTCTAGCCGGAGCGATGTCCACTGCAGAGATTGGAAAGAGCCTGGCTCCCGCAATCAGATCCCAGAAAGTGCATGCAATTTGCTGCACTGGTGCAAATCTGGAAGAGGAGTTATTCGGTCTATTCTCTAGATCTGAATTTGAGAATGTTCCAAATTGGAGGCATCAGAGCAAGGAGCAGGATGCTGAGCTTTACCAGAGGGGAATGAATCGTGTTACCGACGTTGCAATCCCTGAAAGTACGTTCACCAAAGTTGGAGAGGCCCTGATGTCACTGTGGGAAGAGTCTGAGGCTGTAGGAGACAGTCGCTTCCCTCACGAATATGTGTATGACCTCCTCCTACATGGAAATCTTCAGAACTTCTCGTCACCGGATGAGTCCTGGTTAGTCGCAGCTGCTGATGCCAATCTTCCTATCTTCACCCCTGGCTGGGAGGACTCAACCCTGGGGAACCTACTTTCTGCGAAGGTCATCGATTGTACACTGAAGAGCAACACGATTGTTAGAGGGGGTTTAGACGCGATGCAATCTCTTGCTGATTGGTATCGAGAGGACGACTCCCCCACAGGCATGCTTCAAGTTGGAGGTGGAATTTCAGGAGATTTCGCGATCTCAGTTGTGCCCATGCTAAGGCAGGATGCCGGTGTAGAAGTTCCTCTTTGGGCTTGGTTCGGGCAAATCTCGGAGTCCAGACCTTCGTACGGTGGATATTCCGGTGCACCCCCCACTGAGAAGATTAGTTGGGGTAAATTGGGGGTAGAAACTCCTCAATTCGTAATTGAGTCTGATGCGAGTATCGTACTTCCGCTAATCCTTTCCTCATTGGAATAGTCGAGAGTAGTTCCTAACCTTCTCTGAGATTCTAATTAGTTGGTTATACTTCGATGTCCTGTCTGACCTTGCTGGGGCGCCGGTCTTGATCTGCATGGAGTTGGTGCCGACTGCCAAATCGGAAATTATGTCATCAGAAGTTTCACCTGACCTATGGCTAATTATAGTCCTAAAACCAGCCTCTCTTGACTTACGAATCACTTCCATGGTCTCAGTGAAGGTCCCAATCTGATTCAACTTGATTAGAATGGCATTTGAGGCTTGGATGGAGATTCCTTTCTCGAGCCGCTTTGGATTGGTCACATAGAGGTCATCTCCGACTATCTGTACCCTATGTCCTTCTCTAGCAGTGAATTCCTTCCAAGCGTCCCAATCGTCCTCTCCGAATGGATCCTCGATGGATACAATCGGATACTCATCCAACCAATCAGAATATATTCTACCAAGATTCGATCCGGATATTGATTCTCCATCAATTAGGTAGTTTGAACCGTCAAAGAATTCCTGTGCCGCCACATCCAAGGCTATCGAGACCTCTTTCCCGGGAGAGTATCCTGCTACCTCGATTGCCTCTCTAACCAACCTTAGTCCTTCTTCGTTCCTAGAAAGATTTGGCGCGAAGCCCCCTTCGTCTCCCACCCCTCCAAGGAGTCCCTCTTGCTTTAATGTGGACTTGAGGGAATGATAGATTTCAACTCCGGCCCTTAGTGCCTCGGAGAATGACTCGAAACCATGTGGGACAACCATGAATTCTTGTACATCGACATTCGATTCGGCATGTGCTCCGCCATTCAGAATGTTCATCATGGGAACTGGGAGACTGGTTTCTCCTCTCTGAGAAATGTGCTTCCAAAGTTCTCCATCTGAAGCAGCCCT
>JAPOKZ010000033.1:0-11472 GCA_029977385.1 Methanobacteriota archaeon | reverse complement strand
TACTTGGTTAGAATGCTGGCGAGAAGAGTTTGCAGGATGAAGGATGATCTCGGACTGGAAGTCTCACTATCCGAACTAGGATCTCACCACATTGATGAGAATCTAGACTTCTCTAGTTTCAAGCAATCCCGCGAGGGAGTGCTACAAATCCTAGATCTCGAGGAGGAGAGGTATTACGTAATGCTGAGAAAGGGGGAATCGGCAGTTAGAACCGCTCTTCGTGACCTCCCTAGGAATTCCAGAGAGGCTCCAGATGAGGTACTCTTCCGTCTTTCCGAGGAGCGTGGATTGAACCCGGACATGGCCATCTCCATTGCCAAAGTATCGGGTTGGCCAGAATTAGAGGTCAGAGTAGGTTTTGCCGCAGATATGGCGTCAAGAAATGCCGAGAGAACCAAAGCCGCAGCGAAGGAGAAATCCAGGGTCGAAATATTCCCCTTCCACGATTTTCCCGATACATCTAGAGATTACTACGGCGATACTAGCAAGACCTCTTTCCAGGCAACTGTTCTGGCTTGTAATAGACTCAGCGACTCTCAGCTTAATTCGCTAGAACTTTCCACGGAGGCGGGGGGTTCCCCGACTCACTATGTAGTCCTGGATAGGACTCTGTTCTATCCAGAGGGGGGCGGCCAATTGGGCGATCAGGGAGAAATAGGCAACTCCAGAGTTGTAGACACGAGAATAGAAGCCAGTGTGATTTTCCATCTTACCGACTCAGAAGTTCCACTTGGAAAAGTATCCGGAGAGGTTTCATGGGAGAGGAGAAGGCGACTCATGGACCACCATACAGCGGTGCATATCGTAGGGGGGAGCTCAAGAGCTCTCCTGGGTCCTCATGTCTGGCAGGCAGGGTCAAGCAAGGGCTCCAGATTCGCTAGAATTGATCTGACTCACCACTCCAGACTTTCAAGGGAGGAGCTGAACGACATAGAGGATCACGCTAACTCAATCATTGAGGCTAACACCCCCGTCGAGAAAATAGTGATGCAGAGAGCCCAGGCAGACGGAGAATACGGTTTTGAGATATACCAGGGAGGCCCTCCAAAGCAAGAAGAGATTCGAGTGATAAGGATAGGGGACCATGACACACAGGCCTGCGGGGGGACGCATCACGATACGACGGGACAAATTGGGGAATTACGCATCATCCGCTCCAGTCAAGTCCAAGACGGGGTAGAGCGTCTGCAAATCGTGGCAGGAGACACGGCGCGCGAACACGCAAGGGAGCAGGAGCGCCTACTGAATGAGTCTAGTGAGGTCCTGGGGGTTTCCCCTGAGGACCTCCCCAATGCCGTACTCCGGTTCTTCGAACAGTGGAAATCACAGCAGAAGCGGATCGAGTCTTTGGAGGCTGAGATAGTCAGGTTACGCACCGACGGAGGAGGGAGTGACTCCTTTGAAAAAGATGGTATTCGCTATGTTGTCATGGAAGTAGAGGCTGAAATGAAGGCACTGATGGCCATGCTCGGAGAACTAACAAGAGATCCAGACAGACCAACCCTGGCGGTACTCGGAACTAGGGACGGAGGGGGAAAACTCATCGTCGCCAGTACCGAAGAATCACTAGCAGAAGAGAGGCACAATGCAGTGGAAATTCTGAACACCATTTCGACACACATTAGTGGCGGGGGCGGGGGAAGTAGGACCATGGCTCAGGGAGGGGGCTCGGATCCCGATGGAATCCCCCTAGCTCTCGAATCTGCTCGTGAAATTCTTGGACTGTGAGAAAGTGAGTAATCCAATAGAAGTCTCAAAACGCGCCGCAGCGATAGAGTACGCAATTCGTGACGTAGTCGTCCCGGCAATCGAACTTGAGAAAAAAGGTCATGAAATTATTCGCCTAAATATCGGAGATCCTCTTGCATACCAAGGTCTCCAGACCCCAAGTCACATGGTAAAGGCGTACAAGCATGCACTCGATTCACAAGACAACGGTTATGGCCCATCATATGGGATTTCTTCACTTAGAGATGCAATCGCTTCCGCAGAGAAAAAAAAGGGATGGGGGTGCACTGAAGACGACGTATACGTTACACATGGCGTTACCGAGGCATTGCAAATTATCTTTGCAGCATTTCTTGAGCCTGGTGATACGGTACTGGCACCGGGCCCCCACTACCCTCCATACATGGCCTATCCCCAGATGTATGGGGCGGAGACCATAGAGTACAAGTTGGACCCTCACGATGGTTGGAAGATAGACATCAACGATATCCGTTCCAAGATGGACGACTCAGTGAGGCTCCTGGTCTTGATCAATCCCAACAATCCAACTGGTAATGTACCGACTAAACGGGAGATTGATGACTTTATCTCAATAGCTCGTGACTACCCAAGGTGCACGATCATCTCCGATGAGATATACGATGGCCTGGACTTCTCTGGTAACTTCGTCTCATTGGCATCGCGATCGAAGGATGTTCCCGTAATTGTCCTGAACGGAGTCTCAAAGGTGTATTTCGCACCAGGATGGAGAATCGGATACATGGCATGGCACGATCCCTCGGGGGTCCTTTCCGAGGTTAGGGATGGAGCAGAGCGCCTTCTCAGAAGCCGCCTATGCGCATCTACCCCAGCACAGCATGGCTATCTCGCCGGACTATCGGGGGAATCCGATTGGTTAGTCGGTCATCGTACAAAAATAAAAAGGAGGCTAGACTACTCATTGGAGAGGATAAATTCCATTCGCGGACTCGAATGCCAAGCTCCAGGGGGGGCGTTCTACCTATTCGTGAAGATCACTGATCCATTGCATTCCATAGATGACAAGAAATTCGTATTAGATCTGCTCCACGAGAAACACGTACTACTTGTTCACGGATCCGGATTCTCGCCAGAGATGGGGGAGGGGCACTTCAGAATGGTCTGCCTTCCTGAAATCGAATTGCTTTCCGAAGCCTTTGACAGAATAGATTCATTTCTTAACGAATCCTGAGTTTTTCTCACTCAATACTGCTCTTTACACATTTTTTCATAGGTCAATTCCCGTCAATCATTATAGCCGAACCCAATTTGCATGAAACGCCCTCTAGAGGGCGGGGTATTGTCATGGCCTTGACTCACAACCAATATGCCGTTGCTGCAATCACAGCAACTCTCTGTTTGGCCGGCCTATACACAGTTGTAGGGGCCGGCCTTTCCAGTACCGATCGAGGTGGATTCGAGTCAGCCGTGGACGATTTAGAACTCACACAAGGAAACCAGAGGGAATGCCCCCCGGATGTCCCTACAATTGGATGTGATTGGGATGGCGATGGAATTGCAGACAGGATGGAGAGCACGTTATACGGAACAAACTGGCAAGAGGCAGATACTGACGGTGACGGACTCGATGACGGCTGGGAAATTGAGAATGGATTAGACCCATTGGACACAGGGGAACCCTGCATAACCATCGGAGAAGGACTTACCGAAGTAGAATGCGAGGACATCCCAGTTGCAACAGTAGACACTGAGAGGGAAACAGGGGAGCAGAACGAGACTTTCCCCAATCCCGACAACGGCCCACTGGGTGATCCCGACAGGGATGGCCTAACCAATCTAGATGAGGCCGAACTAGGAACAAATCCACGCCTGAAGGATACCGACGGGGATGGCCTGAATGATCGGTGGGAGTCTGAACATACCCACGAAGTTACAACACCCGCCGGAATAGTCGTTCTACTTGACCCACTAGATGGAAACTGGAACTGCCCGCTCCTGACTCCCTCGGTTAGGGCCGAGATTAAGTTGGACATTGGTGACGATTTGTGGGAGGAGATGGGCTCCCAGTTCGGACACTCCTGCGATGCTATCTTAGACTTGGAGCAACCAGAGCCAGACACTCTCAGGAACTTTGTCGAGGAAAAATATGACACAAATCCCCGTGCCGCGGACAGCGATGGAGACCTAATTGACGACTTGGTCGAGATTTCCACGCACCTCGTTGACCTGAAGTCATTCTGCGGTAGGCCTACCTTCGGAACACTCACCCTTCCAGCCCCGCACCTGAGGGCATTCGCATCGGAGATTGTTTTCAACGCTCAAGAGCTTCCAAACGGAGGACTCCAGACAACACTCCAGAAGAAGAACCCTCTAGATAATCCAAATTGGTTCAATGAGGATATGGACGGGGATGGCAGACTGAATGGCCCCGGAGATTGGGATACGGATGGTGACGGCATGCCAGACGGATTCGAATTCTGCTATTCCTTCAACTCTGACTATAATTGGTTCCTTAATCCTGCCAACTCAACTGATGCGTATGGGGACTTTGACGGTGACGGACTAAACAATGTAGAGGAATTCTCTGTTTCTTACGACTGGGGGCCATCGAACTTCACCAATCCACTTGATCCGGATACAGATCAAGATGGAATGCCAGATGGTTGGGAGTTCCAAAGCGGAATCCATCCCAACGATGGAAGCAATGCAGATGAAGACCCCGATTTCGATGGCTATGATGCTGATGGGGATGGCGCAGTTACCTACAAGGACATGATTGGGGCCACTACTATAGAGAGGATTGACGTCGTACCCGGTCAGTATGTGCAAGCGAATAATACAATCCTCTGGGTCCGAACCGTTGTTGACAGTAACTATGTCAATATCCCTGTTAAGACCGATACCTCCGGGTGGGTCTACCATATTCATGTAGAAGTCGACGACGAGGTAAGAAGCAGACTCCAGGAACTTGTTACCGTCGTGGAGCAGCATGAGAGGTTCACCAACCTAGACGAGTACAATGCCAGAGACCGAGATGGAGACGGAGTGGTCGATGGCAGGTCTACAGATCCACTAGATTCCGATACCGATGCCGACGGGTTAATCGATGGGATAGAGGTGATTGGCTGGAAGATTAGGATAGTTGACTTTGGGGTCCGTGAAGTCATCGTAAGATCGGATCCGGGAGTTTTCGACACGGATAGAGACGGCCTTTCTGACTCGGTTGAATACTACGAGACATTCACGAATGCCACTGACAAGGATACCGATAACGACGGTCTTGAGGACTACAGGGAGGCCGTAGACGGCCATCCATGGTATGACAATGGTACTCTGGTCTACTACTTCACCAACGCATCTGCATTTGACACAGACAACGACGGATTGGAGGATGGGGAAGAGGTGGTCGACGGCCAGGACCTGTACATCACCCATGGAAATAATGCGGACACCGATAATGATGGTTTGAACGATGGTGACGAAGTCCTTTTCGTCCCCAGGCCATGGCAGGGTGCTACCAATCCACTGCTTAATGACACTGACGGGGATGGTCAGCCAGATGGGTGGGAGATGCAGGTTTTCTCGGTCCAAGAGAATACCAACAGCCACAGTCTATGGATTTCCAAGACTTATTGGCTACCACCCGGATGCGACTCGATGATGGAATGCGGGAAGGGACCGGGGGGTTGGCTTTGGATCAACTACGTCTCCGGATTCGCATCATCAGGGGATAGAAACGATGACGGGATTCTCGATCCTCACTACTTCCTGTATGAGATGAATCTGTCCGGGTTCAATATTCCAGATGACGGAAGGTGGGCCCTTGACCCCTCCTTCGGCTCGCCGGTGGACTCGATTTACGATATCGACAACGACACCCTACAAAACTCACTTGAGGCACCCGATAGGTGGGACACCAACCCTGTAGACCATGACTCAGATGGGGACAAACTTCCCGATGGATGGGAGGTTAGGTACTCCGAGGAGGCAATAGCACTCGGCCTAGTAGACAACAACACCCTCAACGCACTCGGATCACGTGGTCCAATGGATCCACGAATGCCCGACTCCGACTTAGATGGAATCAACGATGGTAACGAGGATATGGATAATGACGGATTAAATCGAACAATTCTGATGTACCGGTACTGCCCGGGATGGGACAATCCTCAGGACTTCGAGTGTCACATAGACCCATACGGCCCCGGTTCTGTATTCTATGACGACTTGGAGAACTACACCAACTTCGAAGAGTATGAGAATGGAACTAGCCCGATAAATAATGATACAGACGGAGATAAATGGAACGACGGATCAGAGGTATACCACCAGGATCAAGATGATGATGACATGTGGTCCGGATGGGAATACTACTTTGGTTACGATCCAATGGATCCTTCCGACTCGATGATCGACTCTGACGGCGATGGCTTCGTGAACAAGTGTGAGAGCAGATGGAATACCAACCCTAAGGATCCTAACAGCTTCCCCTCCCAGGGAGAGCTGTGCAATAACTACGACTAATACTAGTCTACGTTGAACTTCTGGAAGACCTCGTTTGTGGTCATACTTACTCTGATGAAAGTAGTACACTTTGGAAGATCCTTTATCCTCCTAGCACCTACATAAGAACAGGCCGATCTCAAACCCCCTAGGATCGATTGAACTGTAACCTCGAGTGGCCCCCTGTAAGGGACTCTGACCTCTTTCCCTTCAGGGGCTCTGTGGTCTGCTATCTCCCCATAGTGGGTCTCCATTGCCTTGGCCGACGACATTCCGTAGAACGACTTGTATGAAGTCCCGCCATCTTCGATTAACTCTCCCCCCGACTCATCATGCCCAGCTAACATCCCTCCGAGCATGACGAAATCAGCCCCCGCAGCGAAAGCCTTTGCAACATCTCCGGGTGAAGAACACCCACCATCCGACATTACGTGACCATTCAGTCCGTGAGCCGCATCAGCACACTCAGATATAGCAGAAAGTTGCGGGTATCCCACCCCTGCGACCTTTCTAGTCGTGCAAACCGAACCTGGACCGATTCCAACCTTTACGATATCCGCTCCTGCTAGAATCAGCGCTTCTGTCATTTCCCTAGTTGCAACGTTGCCCGCAATCACTATCTTGTCTGGAAATTCTCCCCTTACCTTCTTCACGAAGTTAAGGAAGACTTCTCGATATCCGTTTGCTACATCGATGCAGATCATCTTCAGGCCCTTATCGGTGGCCATCTTCCGCTTCAATAATTCGAAACTCTCATCTGTGGAGCCACAAGTTACTGCAATAAACTCCGAATTAACCCCTTTCTCCCATGCATCTGAGAACTCCTTCGTAGAGTAGAACTTCTGAGTACAGGTGAGCATTTTGTGACCTTGTAGAATTTCTGCAATTGAGAACAACCCAGTTGTATCCATGTTTGCAGCAACTATTGGTACTCCATTCCATGTCTCATCAGTGTGCCTGAAAGTGAACTCTCTTACCAGATTTACATCGGATCTAGATATCAAAGTACTCCTCTTTGGCCGAATTAGTACATCATCAAATGTTAGTTTAAGATCACGCTCTATTCTCATATGACCTTACTACTCGAACGAAGGTGGACTTATGACTGTAATGCGTCAATCAGATGATTTTGGTGCTCGTGCCGGGATTTGAACCCGGGTCGACGGATCGAGAGTCCGACATGATGGACCGAACTACACCACACGAGCGGCAATCCATCGAAAGGCGACCTCTTTTCAAAAGGTTGCATACTCCAGATAAGTCAAATTTCACTTTCACTTTCACCATCGCCTCTTTTCCCCCACTTAATATCCAAATGAACCGACACCATTTCATGATGAGTAGGAAAGAGACACATACCGGGCTTAGGTACAGGAAGAGGCCGAAACCGCACAGAGTAGTTCCACTAGCCAGTTTGAACCGTACCGAAGCTAAATCGAAGATTGTAAACACGACATCGATTGTAGATAATTCGGGGAATATATCCGATAATCAAAAATGGCAGCCCCTGAGAGCAAAAACAGCCTTCATAGAAATCAGTCCTAGCAGTTGGTCCGGTCTGCACAGCAGGATGATGGCAACCCTGCCACTGAAAGTGGAGGCGTCATGATGTCCAGAACTCGTAGACTAAGGGAGGAAGTAATCTGTCTACTAGAAGAAAAGGAGACTGCGAACACAGTTGAGATATTCGATCATCTAAACGAGAGATTTAGATGGGGAGCAACCATGAATCAAGTCGGCAACATAATGGCCAAGGATTCCAGGTTCTCGAAAGTCGGACACATCAGAGGGCCATTCAGGGGCAGCGTATACACCGTCTGCGTATGGGGACTTTCTCGTGATGAAATTGCCTTAGCCCAGCATTAGCCGGGGAAGGAATGAAGTCTTGGTACCTTGACAATGATGTGTGAGGGAGCACCCGACTCTAGCTTCGTGGGCAGCATTGTTCAGAGCTGGAAACTCTGTGACAGGGATATTCGGAGTGGTATTGGGGTCAATTTTAGCATCCCAGGGCCTTCCTAGTGGTGACTTTGCTCTAATTACAGCATTGCATTGCCTTTCTGTGATGACATTCATGTTCTCATGGAACGCACTGAATGACTACATGGATATCGAGATAGATCGAATTAACAGACCGGACAGACCACTCCCTTCGGGGCAGATATCTGAAGTCGCAGCAAAAAGGGGAATACAATCAACTGCAATACTCTCAACGTCTTTTCTGATAGCCGCAGCCTTCGTCTCACACAGAGGGGAAATAGGGATAGATGGTTGGCTTCCATCGCTTGGGATTTGGATAATCGCGCTAGTCCTTCTTTTCAACTATGAATCCCCATCAAAACTAAGTTTTAGGATGAAGGACAGCGGTCTACCAGGAAATTTAGCCATAAGCATGTCCGTAGGTTTGGTCATAATTTTTGGTGCGGCCAGTGTTTCTGATCCTCTGGATAACAGGGCATGGGCCGTTTTTGTTGTAGGATTTCTGTATAATTTTTCTAGGGAGATAGTAAAGGACATTGAAGATATTGGGGGCGATAAAGGAAGAGAAACCTATGCAATGAGGGCAGGAGAGGAAAGGGCTCGGGAATTAGCTGCAATAGTTCTAATCTTAGCCCTAGCAGCAATGCTGGCACCTTTCTCTCCTTTATTGGAGATTTTTACTGATTGGCACGTAGTATTCGTCATCCCCGCCGTAGTTACGTTAATGATGGTCAAACCAAAGCTCCTCGCCTCTGAGGATCATAGAGCACAGAAACTAATCAAGAATTCAATGCAACTCTGTTTGATCGCTTTCTTAGCGATATCACTCATTCCCAGTTAGCGTAATTCCCAGTAGGTCTGCCAAGCCGCTTCATTGCACAGAAGAGTCAGTATCGACATCTGCGCCCACATTCTGTTTTCGGCTTGGTCAAAAACTACGCTATTTGGCGAGTCTATCACTCCATCAGTTACCTCTTCGCCCCTATGTGCAGGCAGACAGTGCATGAAGATGTAATCATCATCAGCATTCGAGACTAATTCTTCGTTTACCTGGAAACCATCGAAAGACCCCATCTTTCCATCCAAGTGCTCTTCTCCCATGGAGACAAAAACATCCGTGTAGATTGCACCTGCTCCCTTGACAGCCTCTTTCGGATCATTAACTCCTTTGATTTTCGATCCAGTCTTTGAGGCAATTTCCAAGGCCCTGGAAATCACAGAATCGTCTGGCTCAAAACCCTGTGGCGTTGCGTAAATGACGTCATATCCAAGAGTTGCACACCCAAGAACAAGGTCATGCAGGACATTGTTACCATCTCCAACCCAAGCAACATGCCCGTCCATTTTATCCGAGTTTTCAACAATTGTCATCATATCCGCTGCAGCTTGACAAGGGTGGTGCAAATCAGAGAGGGCATTGATTACTGGAACCGTTGAATGTTTAGCCAGTTCCGAAACGTCGTCATGGCCGAAGCATCTGTAGGTGATACAGTCCATGTATCTGGAGAGAACAGCAGCAGTATCTGCTATTGTCTCACTACTTCCTAATTGGATATCTCCAGCAAGTAGAGTGAGGGGCTGCCCCCCCAGTCTACTAACGCCAACCTCGAATGATACCCTAGTCCTAGTTGACGGCTTTTCGTATATCGATCCAATTGCCATCCCATCTAGGGGTTTGAAATCATAAAGAGCATCTTCGTCATTCTTTATTCTGATCGCCCAATCGATAATATCCGAGAGCCTATCAGATACATCATCAATGGCCAGTAAATCTATTTTCGAGTCACTGCCTTTCATGTTCTATGTCTCCTGCGAACCCATCCTTGGCATCTGACATGCCTCCAAATATGTTTTGTGCGAAACTCAAAACGTCTGCTTGACCCTCTTCCATCTCACTTGAAAGTGGTATGAGCCCGGGTTGAATTGCCGCATGCTGCATCATCCTCAGTTGCCCTATCGCAAACTCGGCCCTCTGCCCTCCTCCGTCAAATCCACTTTGGTTCGCAGACTCTTCGTACAATGCTGCCTCTAGAATATCCAAGTTATCTCCCCATTCCAGGATTTTTTCTAGGGTCTCGGGCTCCAATAGATCAGATTTTGACAAGAAGTTCGCAGTAGGCAGTCCTAGTCTGAAGTGAACAATCGAAGAGAGTAGCATCTGGGAAACAAACCCACTCGGAGTACTGGAAAGTAAAGGGTCGAAAAGGAAAATCAGGCATGCCCTCCCCTGTCCAAGTACATGCACCAGATGGCTAGACGCCTCTCTGAAAGCAAAAAGCTCTACTTGCCCCGGAGTATCTACAACCATGATATCCCCCGCAAGTCCCTCAATCTCCTCGAAAACTTCCACGGCCTGAGAAGCAACTAGATCTGCAGCTAGTATCTGGGCTCCATTAGGCCCCAGGTCGTATTCATCCATAACTTCTGAAAGAGAAATCAGGTCTCTAACATCAAACTCTGGATCATAATGGACTCTTTCTGCACCTGGATCAAGATTAATCGCTAATACATCTATGTCTAAGAATCTCGCCCATCTCTGAAAAGACGTAACTAACGAACTCTTCCCGGCACCAGCTGTTCCGACAACGAACAATACTGGAGGGGTAGTTCCATCGTTGGAGCTCATAGGACTCCGAGAACGTTTTCGTCTTCAACGTTCTTAGCGAAACTGCCTATTTTCCTGAGCAGGCAATGGTTAAACGAACCTGTCACCCGTGAGTGTGCATACTGAGGCTCATTTCATGGTTGAAGATTCAAATTCCCATGATGAAGAGGAAGCCGAAGAAAAACAAGAAAATGACTCATCACCCCCTCCTCCGCCTCCACCTGGATTTGGGACGCCTCCCCCTCCTCCGGGGGATTTCCAACCCCCTCCGCCACCTCCCGGGTTCCCAGAGATTCCTAACGATGGCGAATCAATATCTGATGAAGACTCGCAAACCATAGATCACGAAGCAGCCAGAAGGATGCTACTAGGGTTGGGAGAACCAAATGAATCGACCGATGGGGATGAAGAATTAGAGGAAGAGCAACTATCCGAGGATTCATCGGAAGGAGAAAATCCTGGAGATGAAGCAACCGACTCTTCCGAGGAGGAATCCCCTCCCCCGCCCCCATTGGGTTTCGATGCCCCGCCCCCTCCTCCCGGGTTCTCCGAAGAGACGGAGGAAGCGGAGGAGGAATCCCCTCCCCCGCCCCCATTGGGTTTCGATGCCCCGCCCCCTCCTCCCGGGTTCTCCGAAGAGACGGAGGAAGCGGAGGAGGAATCCCCTCCCCCGCCCC
>JAPOKZ010000094.1:0-2579 GCA_029977385.1 Methanobacteriota archaeon | reverse complement strand
TGCTTATCCCGAAGTTACGCATGTAAATTGCCGAGTTCCTTCAGCATCGTTCTCTCAAGCGCCTTGGTATACTCTACCAGTCCACCTGTGTCGGTTTCGGGTACGGTCTCCGTTGGAGTTATTTCCAGGAACACCTTCACTGCCAGGACAATCCAATAAGCCCTGACAATTTACGGCATTCGTCACTTCCAACTGGCCCAGGAATATTCACCTGGTTCCCATCGACTACGCCTTTCGGCCTCGCCTTAGGGGCCGGCTAACCCTGCGCAGATTAGCTTTAAGCAGGAACCCTTGGATTTTCGGCGAGAGGGTCTCTCACCCTCTTTGTCGCTACTCATGTCAACATTCTCACTTCTGATCACTCCACCGGATCCCTCACAGGCCGGCTTCACAGTCAGAACATTGCCTCCGTAATAACTTAAGTTACTAAAGAGGCAGCGTTCTATATCACAGAACGCTCCGCTACCACACCTTGCGGTGTCCTAAGCTTCGGCTCATGGCTTGAGCCCCGGTACATCTTCGCCGCAGGATAACTTAATTAGACCAGTGAGCTGTTACGCTATCTTTAAATGATGGCTGCTTCTAAGCCAACATCCTGGTTGTTTTGGCCGTCCCACATGCTTTCCCACTTAGCCATGAATTAGGGGCCTTAGCTGCAGGTCAGGGTTGTTTCCCTCTTCACGACGGACGTTAGCACCCGCCGTGTGTCTCCCGGATAGTACTCTCGGGTATTCGGAGTTTGCTTAGGCTCAGTAAGGCTGTGGGCCCCCATTACCCATGCAGTGCTCTACCCCCCAAGGTATTCGTCCGAGGCGCTACCTAAATAGCTTTCGCGGAGAACCAGCTATCTCCAGGTTTGATTAGCCTTTCACCCCTAGCCACAAGTCATCCGGACCCTTTTCAACGGGTGTCGGTTCGGACCTCCAGTTGGTGTTACCCAACCTTCATCCTGCTCATGGCTAGATCACCTGGTTTCGGGTCTGATCCAACGAACTCATGCGCCCTTTTAAGACTCGCTTTCGCTGCGCCTACACCTATCGGCTTAAGCTCGCTCGTTAGACCAAGTCGTTGACCCATTATACAAAAGGTACGCCGTCAGGGCTCATGGCCCCTCCGACTGCTTGTAGGCGTCCGGTTTCAGAAACTGTTTCACTCCCCTCGTCGGGGTGCTTTTCACCTTTCCCTCACGGTACTGGTTCGCTATCGGTCAGTAAGGAGTACTTAGCCTTCGGGGGTGGTCCCCCGATCTTCAAACAGGATTTCACGTGTCCCGCCCTACTTAATACGTCCAATCATGCTTCCTATACGGGGCTGTCACCCACTATGGCCATCCTTTCCAGGATGTTCTAGTCACAATCTCGGCTCGGCTGGTTCGCGTTCGCTCGCCACTACTAACGAAGGATCTATTGATTTCCTTTCCTCCGGGTACTTAGATGTTTCAGTTCCCCGGGTTTGCTCTTAAAACCCTATGTATTCAGGTTAAAAGTACCTGTTTTACCCAATTATTCATAACAATGCTATCAATAATCGAGTATCAGGTGGGTTCCCCCATTCGGAGATCTATGGGTCAAAGCCTATTCTCGGCTTACCATAGCTTATCGCAGAGTATCACGTCCTTCATCGCCTCTTACTGCCAAGGCATCCACCAAACGCCCTTTTCGCGCTTGATCTGATCCAGAAAAAATCAGACTTAACTGACAACCTACGCTGGTTCACATAGGCCTTCTTTCTAGACCAAAAGTCATTAAAATTTTACTTTCCCATCATTCCAAAAGGAATGATTAAGTTAGTGTACTTGACTTGGACAACTCTGTTCTTTTCAGCATGCAAACTTAAGGGAGGTCGAGGAAAAGACCTGTTCCAAAAGCTGTCCACAGATAAATCTGCTTCACAATACTGAGGAAACATACTTACTTATATGATCCAAACAGTGTTGATATTGTATCTCTCTTCACGATGTAAAAATGCCCTATAGGCAACCGTCCAATTGGACGGCTAAACAGATGTGTCTGCTTAGCGGTCAAATTAGATTAAGAACACAGAAAATTTGGTGGAGCCTAGGAGGATCGAACTCCTGACCTCCTGAATGCAAATCAGGCGCTCTCCCAGCTGAGCTAAGGCCCCAAAAGACTTAAATTCATGGTGGGTCGAGGAGGACTTGAACCTCCGACCTCACGCTTATCAGGCGTGCGCTCTAACCACCTGAGCTACCGACCCATACGGGCGGTGGCCCGTGTTAGAAATTTGAAGAGATATGAGGACAGTTTGATTTAATTTGCCTCTTAAAGAGGCTGCTAAGTGATTTACGAGAATAGCAAGCTAATCTGCTAAAATCATCCTTAGAAAGGAGGTGATCCAGCCGCAGGTTCCCCTACGGCTACCTTGTTACGACTTCACCCCAGTCGCTGATCCTACCGTGGTCGGCTGCCTCCATTGCTGGTTGGCGCACCGCCTTCGGGTAGACCCAACTCCCATGGTGTGACGGGCGGTGTGTACAAGGCCCGGGAACGTATTCACCGCGTCATGCTGTTACGCGATTACTAGCGATTCCGACTTCATGGGGTCGAGTTGCAGACCCC
>JAPOKZ010000134.1:0-1670 GCA_029977385.1 Methanobacteriota archaeon | reverse complement strand
TGGGGTTCTGGAGATTTTGAAACTATACCCGATTGAGACCTCATGCCTTGGACCAATGCCTCCGAATAATATTGACCTGTTATCGGATCCAATTACCACGATTCCAGGTTTGACCTCAGACCACTCAATAGAACCTGACAAGATCAGCCCTCCGCTGAACCCAGTTCCCCCGTCTGTATTGACCACTGTGACGCGTAGACATTGTTCCTAGCAATCAGTTCTTCGTGAGTCCCTCTCTCAACTATGGCGCCATCAACCATGGCCACAATCTCGTCGGCATTTCTGATTGTAGCTAATCTGTGGGCCACTGCAATGGTAATCCTCTTCTTACCTCCGTTTGAGCTTCCAAACAGTGATTCTTGAATTCTCTTCTCCGTTTCTGCGTCTAATGCCGCACTAGCTTCATCGAGAATCAGCAGATCAGGGTCGTTTAGCAACGCTCTAGCGAGACTAATCCGTGCCCTCTGACCCCCAGAAAGCATGACTCCTCTGTCTCCCACCATAGTATCAATTCCATCTGGTAGTTGAGAGACGAACTCTAGAGCTCCTGCTGCACCTAAAGCATGGTCAATCTCCTCATCAGAGCACTCGCGCGCATAGGCCACGTTATCCCTTATACTTCCAAAAAACAGGAATGGGTCTTGAGAGACGAAGCCTATCCTAGCTCTTACAGACTCTATCTGGAACTGATTGATATCTGTATCATTAATTAGGACACGTCCACTCTGGGGTTCGTAGAATCTTTCTACAAGTTTCAGAATCGTACTCTTTCCAGCCCCAGTATGCCCCATTACTCCTAAGAATTCTCCAGAAGAGGCAGAGAAGTTAATATCGTTGAGAACATTAGATTCTGTAGAAGGGTAAGAGAAGGAGACGGTTTCGAAACTGATCGAAGTAATTGGAGATTCCAGAGGGATGGCTCCCTCTTTATCGAAAATCGATGGTTCTAAATCGATAATTGCGAATACTCTCTTTGATGCAGCCTCACCTTTCTGCAACTGGTTGAGTAGCATCCCTAGGATAAACATCGGCATTGTCATCCTAGTAGAAATGAGCAAGAAAGTTACGAATTGACCAACCGTAATCTCTTCAGATGCCATTATCCATCCTCCTGCAGATACCAGGAGTCCGAAAGAGATTCCTGCAACTACGTATATGCCAGGTATGAAACGATTCCTGATGAATGCCGCCTGAATGGCCATGTCTCTGTAATTTCCACTCTGAGTATCAATCCTAGATCTCTCGAACTCCTTCGCATTATAAGCCTGAACTACAGTTATTCCGGAAAGGACGTTCTCTAGAATAGCAACTATCCCTCCGGTACTCTCTCTCTGCTTTCGATACTTACGCTGGACTCTCGTAGAGAACCACACTACCATTGGTACTATGATGATTAGAGGCGTGAAGAGAATCACAGCAAGCTTGGGGGACATCCAGAACATTATCGCAAAAGCAGTGGAGAAAGTAATTGCTATTCTGATGATACTAGTGCTGGCATCCGAGATGATATCCTCCAATTGGGCGACATCTGCAGATAGTACGGACATCAGATTTCCTGTCTGCCTAGTCTCGAAATAGGAGGCCTCCATCGACATTAGTGACTGAGTCGCATCCATTCTAATGTCATGCTGGGCTCTGTAAGCGGTTGCTTGCCAAAGTTGGTTACTAAG
>JAPOKZ010000133.1:0-1689 GCA_029977385.1 Methanobacteriota archaeon | reverse complement strand
TCCTCTTCATCCTGAGTGCAAGATTCCTTCTCATCTGCCCAGGCTTCTCCCCAATTAGTATGCCGAAAGAATCTGCCTCATCACAAGACATGATCAAACCGAATCTCTGCCTAAGTATTCTCTCAATCCTCTCGAAGGACATCTCTTCTGCTCCACCTGTGTATGGATCTAGCATCGCAAGTGGCTTCCCAGTATGCAGCACAAGTCCGATAGGGTGGAAGTCTCCACTTCCCAAGAAAAGGTAGTGGCCTATTTCGTCACTATCGCCAGAATAGTTGCAACCAAGGACTTGACCCGGGAATGAAAGTCTGGCTCCTCCAACAGGAATCTCTACTTCATATCCCACAGCTTCCAGCCTCTCTTTGTACTCGAATATCAGATGAAGATGCTGAATACTACCTACTAACCCGAGTTTTGTCCCCTTAAGCGGGGAGATTCTACCTACTGCGTCAACGAACAACTCCTTGGCTTCTTCCTCGCTCATCTCTCCGCCTTCATTCACTCTGGATAAACGAGACTCGGCAATTCTCCTGTGCTGTTCCAGAATTGGAAGGACAGGATCAATTGCCGGATCCCCATCATAAGTCACGTTGATGAATTCGGTAGGCATTCCAGAGTCGATGTTCATCTGAGAGTGCCCCATATGGGCAACTAGTTCTACCCCCATTCTCTGCATCTTGTCATGAACAAGGTCACAGGCTCCGTAACACGGGTCTGCCGCTAGGATGATTCTCGCTGAGGTGTCCTCTTCTATTGAATCCATCATCTCCAATGCCTGCATCTTCAGTCCCTCTGGAACTTGTAATGCTACTAGCCGGTTGTCATTGGCCTTGATCCTCTCAATCAGGTCGTCCAACTGGAACTCATGTCTGTTCATGTCCATTCTATTACCTACTATTCGACAATCTCAACTCTTCCTTCTACGATATCAATCCTCGCTAGGGTATGGATGGGCCAATCAGGCCTCTCCTTTGCCAGCCTCTCTCTCCCATTGCCCTTCTCGATAGCAATAATCACTCCTTTCAGAATAGCTCCCATCTTCTCCAATGCTTCCAGTAGAGGCTCAAGAGTCCCCCCTGTTGAGATGACGTCATCTACCACCAGAACTCTCTCTCCCGGATTTATATCGTTAATGTAAGCGGTTGAGCTAGAGTATCCTGTTGAAACGTCCACTCTAACCTCTCCTTCCATTCCGTATGACCTTTTCCTGATTACAACCGTTGGTTTTCCAGTCGCTTCCCCGACTGCTGCAAGCAATGGGAGCCCCATTGCCTCGACACTCACTACTATGTCAATCTCCGACCAATCCACCATATCGACAATCAGATCTCTAGTTGCCCTCAGGACTTCTGCCTCCATTCGAGGGATGCCATCAGAGATTGGATGGATGAAGTAGGGGTAATCCCCCTTCCAGATTATCGGGGCCCCTCTCAGAGAGTCTTGAAGTGTTTCAAGGGGGTCTGCCGGGGACATGTCCCGTTGACCTCACACTAGGCCCTTCAAGTGCTCGGCACCTTCTACTACCTTTATTGTGCATGGGGTTGGGAATTTACATCCGGCCTTCCTCAACGCCTCCTTTGCAGCAATGTAACTCCCAGCCTCTGTTTTGATGGAGATAACAGTCTGTCCCCTTTGAACTCTCGCGGCAGTTCCGACATTCTTGCCGAAAGAGAGGCGCATCCCCTGGGA
>JAPOKZ010000035.1:0-11032 GCA_029977385.1 Methanobacteriota archaeon | reverse complement strand
TATCAGGATCTAGGCCGCTAATCCTAGCCGACGAGCCGACCGGGAACCTGGACGTCAAGAGCGGCGAGGAGGTCATCAAGCTGTTCAAGGACCTGTGCGCGAACGACGGCCTGTCGGTCCTGATGGTCACCCACGACCCGATGCTCGCATCCATGGCTGACAGGATGCTCCTGCTGAAGGACGGGGTTACGGCTGCCTCGGACATACGTTCGGCCTGGGGGATAGAGGAGGAGTAGCTATGGAAGATCAGGACGAGGGATCAAGGGATAGAATAGACCCGGTCACCGGCATCGTGACGGGAGAGACGTCAGAGGCCGGGTTAGGCCAGGAGGATGCGCCTGAGCAGCGGGATGAAAGGACATTTGTCCCATTCACGGCAATTAGCAACTCTCTGTCTCTCATCGGAGCGTTAACAGGGTTGATTCTCCTGCCAATCGCCCTATCTGAACTGGCTCCCAACAACTCACTTTTCTCCGAAATCATACCCACCATGATACAGTCTTGGGTGGCTCTGGCAATATTCATTGTCTTAGGAGGCTCCTTCAGGATATTCGGGAGTCGCCTCTACAGGATTTTCGAGCCAATCATTGTCCCCGGAAAGGGCCAGAAGAGAGAGAGGAAAGAGGTCTCGTTATCTGAGAGGCTCTCCGATTGGTACTCGTCATTCCAGTCCAAGTGGCTAGCGGCCCCCAACAACATCTCGATGGCAGTCAGCAGCGCATGGCGAGGCAGGGAGAGGGGGCTGGCGATATTCGCGGGCGTGTTCCTCTCCTCGCTGGTAATCACCACCGTGCTCGCCTACGCAGTGGGGCTGAACCAGGCCTTCTTCGCGTTCTCCCTGGAGGGTGACGAGTTCGACGCGAAGGTCGACTTCCAGTCCGACCCAGATGGCTCCTGGGCAGGCAGGACGAACGACTCCGCGGCTTGGGAGTCCCTCTGCGATGAGTTGGTCGAGATGGAGGAGTTCGCGGATTGCGGGCTCGTATTCGGGAGGCAGGGTCTTCGCCTGTCGGGATTCTTCGATGAAGGGTTCGCCGCTCCGCAGCCGTTGAACGTAATGGCAGTGAGCAGCCAGGACGGGGAATGGTCGAACGTAAGCTGGGACTTCCCGGAGGCGTCCGAGAACGGGCCCCCGATCAACTCGGACAGAATCATCAGGTTCTACGGGGACGGGGTCTGGGACGGCGAGCTTGGGGACAGGCACGCCAAGTCGGTGATATTCGGCCAGTGGCCCTCCACTGCAGAGGACGCAGCCGCCAACAGGACGGTGGTGCTGCCCTCCAAGATAGCAAGCCAGGCAGGGGTCGTCGTCAACGACACGATCGACTCCCTAACCTTCTCCTACGTCACCGCCACCTACATCGGAGAGGACGTCGCACAGGGAGCCTTGGAATGCCAGACCGACTTTGACCTGTCCTTCGAATCGGAATTCCCCCTGCTGTTCTGCAAGGAAAACATCACTGTCACCGACCTGACCATATCCGCGATCTACGAGGAGGGGGACTTCGGGAACCCCACGCTCCTGTTCCACCCGCTGATGGTATCCGACTCCGTTCTGAGCACCGCGCAGAAGACCACCCTGATGCAAAGCGACCACGGATACCTGGGGATGGCGGTCGACAGGACGGAGATACCCACGGCCTCGACCAGGGCCGCCACGGGCTGGCTGACAGACCTGAAGAGCTCCCTCGAGAGCGTCAGGGTCTCAGTCGACGTGATCGACCCGTCGACAGGTGAGCCCACCGGGGAGACCGAGAGGGTCTCTCTTCCACGGGAGTTCACCGTCATGGAGGGATCTAGCGTGGTCGCAGTCTCCATCGAGTACAATGACATCATCTCCGGCACCATAACGTTCCTCAACATATTCCTCGGAATCATCCAGGTCTTCGACTACATACTCGTGATACCGATAGTAGCGCTGTCCTTCGTGGTCCTGATATACGGACTTGTCCTATCCCTGGAGCAGCGCAGGAGGGAGGTCGCCATCCACAGGGTGATCGGTGGCACGGAGGCCACGCTCTCCAGGATGATGGTCCTCGAGATCTACGCCATCGGGACTGTCGCGTGGCTGTTTGGATTCGCCCTGGCCTCAGGAGCGGTGGAGGTCGTGCTGAGGGCCGTTGGATTCCTCAGGTTCACCGATGCGGGCGACATAGACGTAGACCCGGTCCTGAGCTTCGGCTCTACCCTGGTGGTCACGCTACTCACAGTCGGCCTGTCCTACTACTACGGCAAGAACAGGACCAACGAATTCCTGAGCCTAGAGATAGACGAGGGAGTCCGGAGGGTGAGGAAGGAGAAGCAGCCCAACTACCTACTACACTGGGTCCTCTTCGCGGTCGGCATGCTCGCTTACATAGAGAGCTGGATACAGAACAGGGGCGGGTTCTGGATATGGGACGGCGGCAGGGGAGGGGGGATCATCGAGCCGTTCATTCCAAACGCCATAATCCAGCTCCTCGGTCCCTTCTTCCTATGGATAGGCGGCGCCCTGGTCCTCTCCAGACTCGGCGCCGCGGGGCCACAGATACTCAACAGGATAGTGGGCTGGTCACCAGCAATCTCGGACATAAGGAGGGGGCTGAGCGGCTCGGGCTCGAGCCAGTCAGTCAGCAGACTTTCCCTGATCATGATGCTGACCCTGTCGATCGTCACGCTGGCAGCGGTCCAGGGGCACACCGGGACGATGGTCGACGAGCGGACGACGGACGCGCAAAATGGCGCCGACCTGAGGGTCCAGTTCGACACGGGCTACACGGAGCAGGAGGCGATGGCGCTCGTAACGAGCTCGATAACCAGCGTCGACGACTCAGACATAGATCAGATCAACTCCATGACGTCGGTCGGGAGCATCCTGGTCACCAACAAGGACGGCGGGGGGAACTACCCGGTCTGGGTGGTATTCGATGGTCACGAGGACACGCTTCTCTGGGACGAGCAGGCGATTCCCGGGGACGACCCCAACGAGATAGCGGGGATCCTGAGGCAGGGCGGATACCTAGCAGGGGATGGAGCCAGGAGCCAGCTGGAGAGGCCTTCGACGGGCAGCCCCCTCACACTACAGTACAGCTACTTCACAGAGGGCGCGTTCGGCCTCCCAGAGAGGGTCGGACCGTCCGAGTCCGTCGTGAACTTCGCCGGAAGGGTCGATTGGGTCCCGGGAATATCGGCCGCGGAGGTTGACAACAGCCTTGTCATCGGCGAGAAGACCTACAACGAGCTCGTCGTCAACCTGACCTCGGAGGTCTACAGGTCGACGACATGGATGTTCGACCTGTGCGACCAGTCCGACAAGGGCTGCGCCAACGCGCTCGAGCTCCTTAGCGCGGACCTGAGGAGCGTCGAGGGGGTCATCTCGGCGCAAGACTGGTCGAGCGCGCACGAGGGCAACGAGAGGAACGGGGGACTGATATTCGGGACTCCGGGGCTGCTGAGCATGATGTTCGTCGTCGCGGCGCTCGCTTCGGTATCCTCTGCGTTCGTGTTCCTGTCTCTCGTCCTCAGCCAGAGGAAGAGGGAGCTGGCCATACTCCAGGCGATCGGGGCGAGCCCCAACCAGGTCGTAAGACTGGTGCTATTCGAGATTATGTCTATCCTGCTCGTCAGCATGGTTCTGGGGGTCTCGCTCGGACTGGCGGTCGCGGAGTCATTCAACGGTTTCTTCGGCGTGTTCGGGTTCATATTCCAGCTGTTCCTGGGCCAGAGCGCGCCCATAGACAGGGACCTGGTGTGGCCCTGGGCAGAGCTCGTGCTGGTCAACGGCATGGTTCTGGCAGCCGTGGTCCTGTCGCTGCTGGTCACGACAAGGAGGGCACTGGGAGCGGACCTTGCCACAGTGCTGAAGGGGGAGTGAGCATGGACGAGATACTGAGAGCGGACTCCCTGTACCACATCTACGAGTCGAACGCCGAGGACGGGAACGTTGTCGCTCTGAGGGGGCTCAGCGTCTCCATCGGGAAGGGGGAGGCAGTGGCCGTAGTCGGCCCGAGCGGGTCTGGAAAGTCCACCCTCCTGAAGTGCCTGGGTGCGCTCATGAAGCCCTCTGCAGGGTCGGTGGAGCTCGTCGGCCGCAGGGTCACTAGGCTCACGGGCTCCGAGCTGGTGTCCCTCAGGCAGCAGACCGTGTCATTCATCTTCCAGGACGCCAACCTACTGCCCCACCTCAACGCGCTGAACAACGTCGCACAGCCACTACTCCACCAGGGAGAGCTAGCGAGGCCATCACGGAGGAAGGCGCAAGCACTTCTCGACAGGCTGGGCGTAGGGGACAGGGCCCTGGGCATGCCGGAGCAGCTCTCCGGCGGGGAGCAGCAGAGAGTGGCCATCGCACGGGCCTTGATCACGAATCCCAAGCTGATCCTGGCAGACGAGCCCACTGGGGCCCTCGATCCCATAACGAGCAGGGAGGTGCTCGCGCTGTTCAAGCAACTCCACAAGGAGGATGGCGTCGCGTTCCTCCTCGTCACCCACAGCAAGGAGGTCGCGGCCTTCTGCGAGAGGTCACTCGAGCTCAGGGAGGGCCGGTTCATCGCCCAGCACGGTGGTGATGTGGACATCGCGGACCTGTCGGACTCCCGGGAGCTGATAGTGGACGACTCCGGAACCGTGACCCTCCCCCCTGACGTCCTCCTGGAGATAGGGGGGCCGGGGAGGTTCGAGCTGCCTGAGGTGGCAAGGGATGTGCTCCACCTGGAGCGTGTGGCTGACGACCGCATCGAAGTCGGTGGTGCAGGTGCGATGAAGCTCTCTAGCAGCTGCCCAGCCTGCTTCCACGAGTACGGGGACAGCGACGAGCAGCTCTGCCCGGACTGCGGTAGCAGCAGGCCGATGATTCAGGCCTGAGGAAGCGAGAATTTCTGTGGCTTGGCTATCCCGAGGTCTGCTGGCAGATCGCGTGTCTTCTCTGGCAGGGTGACGGGAATCATCTCCCTGCCGATCAGGGCGACCCTGCTCTCCCTCCTGTCGGAGAGGACCTCCCTGCCGACCATGGGGGCAAGCTCATGTGAGAACTCCATTATCTCAGCGTGACTGGGCATGTTGTTGATTGAGAAATTCGATCTCCTTGAACCAACGAAGACGTAGCCCTTCGCCTCTATCCAGTCTGGGTCGGCGATTTTGTCCAACCTAGCGTAGTCTTCGTGATATCCCATGTTCTCGCCCTTGATCAGAGTGTGACGGCAGACCGTCCGAGTGTCCAGGGATGGAAGTAGTTCCAGGGTCTGTTCGAGCTTGTGGAAGGCGCTCTTGTCGAACTTGGGTTTGCAAATCCTGTCGAATATCTCCTTGTTGGGTGCGTCTACGCTCACATAGAGCTGGGTTGGGAGCGGGTCAAGGTTCTCGATTACCTTGGGTAGGCTACCGTTCGTTACGAGGAATGTGCTGGTGCCGTGCTGATGGCAGATGTCGAGGAACTCACCCAGCCTGGAGTAGAGTGTGGGCTCTCCGTTCAGGGATATGGCGACGTGCTTGGGGTTCTGTGCCTCGAGCCACTTCTCCCTGTCTGCCTTGGGATTACCGCCGTATCCAGTCAGGAGCCTCCTGTGCCCTCGAACAGATTCCAGGTAGAGCTCGTACGGATCGTCATCTACCTTTTCGATGCTGTCGGCATGGTCGTCCCTCCAACAGTATGTGCATCCAAGGTTGCAAAGACTGACATTCGGTGCCATTTGCATACAGCCATGGGACTCGATTCCGTAGAACGTGCCCTTGTAGCAGGAGCGATCGTTCACTAGGGACTCCTTCGTCCAGTGGCAGACCTTGACCCCCCCATGATCACCCACCAGCTGGTACCTCTGCTTGGAGAGCCGGCTGGCTATGGTGGGATCGATCTTCGTTACCGGACTCTGGACCATCTTACTATTACCTGTGGGCGCAGTTCCTGACTTGAATGATTCCTCTGTCGTTTTCTCACTCAAAGGCACTCAGTGGCGATGTATGTGTTGTCGCATTTGACGATGTAGTACGAATCCATCCCACCATCAATGGTGATAACCAAATTTATCCTGAAGTCCACGGGTATTGAGCACCCATCGTCGTCGTCTTGAGTTGCGGAGTTCTTGTTGTCGTAGAGGTCCAACATCACGGAATAGGTAATACCGGGCTCCAGGATTTCTATTGCGTCGGCTCCATTGTCTGTCGCCTGCCCCGGAAGTACCACCGATCCTCGGTTGAATGGAGACCCCGAATACCCCTTTTGGCCTGAGGTAAATGAGTCCCAAGTTCCAGATGATTGGCCCAATATCGCCTTTCTCATTGGGATTGAGGCGAACGTTTCGGGACAAGAAATGTGGTATGCCACGCTAGAGACCGGTATCGTCACATCCCCCTCTAATTGGAAGTGCATATCCATTTCGTGGTGCCCTCTGTTGGGGGGGTTTGAAGAATCGCATTGGGATAGCTCGGTGTAGTCCTTCTGCCAACATGGCTCATAGAGGAATGTGTATACGGAGTCGACCTTTATCTTGGAGTAGTCCCTGACTGAAGTGGTGTCCTCCATACTCTGGGATAGATCCTCGACAGAGGAGATGATTATCGTAGAGGCCACCGCTGCAACTAGGATGAGGGCGATGAAGACTATCATAGCCCCAATCCCAATGCTGGCTTTATTATCCGTCACAGAGATCACAGTTGGTTAACTTCCTTGGTTCATTCCTGCGTACTTGACGCCTGTTCCGTATGCGAATATCTCGACCGCCTTGGTCCCCTTCGGATTAGTGGGGGGGGTCATCTCTGCAGTGTCTATTCTCACGTTCAGCACGTCCTGCCAACCTGCTGCCTGGGCCTTCTCCCTCAGTCTCTGCTTCGCCTCCGCCCTGCCGACTGAGATGACTCTGTGCATTACGTCGATCCTACCCCCGAACAGCTGGTTTATCCTGGCGATGAGCAACTGCCAGTGACTCGGGGAGTAAACGAAACTGGCGTACACTAGGCCAGACTCGGAGATTCCGCCTACTATGTTGGCACCCTTGAGGGTGGATAGGGGGTCCTTCCCGAAGTGCTCAATCGAGGCGCCCTCCCTGAGCACGATACTGTCCATACGCTTGCGCATGTTACTTTCGCTGAACAGCACCCCATAGAGGAACATGAATGGGGTGACGATCGTCCACACAATCCCGAAAACAACGAATGGAAGGCTAATGAGAACGACAGGCCCGAAGATGCACACTAGGCCGAAAACATCAGTGGCCTCCGCCATAAGACCACCTGACTACTCTACCATTACCGCGGTACCGTAAGCGAATAGCTCGGAGGCCCCGGCAGTTACGGCGCTGGTAGCGAAACGGACGTTGACGATGGCATTGGCTCCACGTGCCGAGGCGTCTGCGACCATTCGTGCGATAGCCTCGTTTCTGGACTCCTCCAGTAGCTCTGTGTAAGCCCTCAGCTCACCCCCACCGATGTTCTTGAAGAGCGCTCCAATGTCCTTCCCAATGTGCTTGGCCCTCACCGTGGAGCCACCCACGACTCCTAGGTTCTGGGTGATGACCTTGCCTGCTATGGTCTCGGTATTGACGACCATTATTCCGTCTCTTATGTGCTGCATGTCACGTGCTAACGGTAGCGGGACTTGAAGTTCACTCATCGTTCAAGTGGAAGGCGGAGGGCACCTCCAGCTTGGTTGGGGGACGGGTCTTGTACGATATCAGGACGAGCCCTGCTGCTAGTATTGCCTCGCAGAACAGGACGCTCCCGTATGAGGCAATCTTGGTGAAAGCAGCGACCCATTGCATCTCGTCCATGGGGATCGAGTCGTAGAACTGATCGCTCCATGACATGTAGGAGTGCACCATGTAAAGCTGTGAGACGGCATGGACGCCGACCCAACCCCATGCAAGTGCGAGCGCTGTCTTCCTGTCTTCGGCGCTCCACATCAGCAACGCTGTAGGTATGGAGAGCAGGAACAGTAGGGCCGAGAATGCAGCACCGACGTCCCAGAGGGGCATCTGCGACATCTGCGATATGGAGTCGATGAACTCCTCGCATTCCTCCCTGTCGGGATCTTCCGCGCAGAGTTCCTCGGAGTCCAGACCGTCCACCATGGAGTCCATCACTATCCCAGAGAATGCCAGGGATACCGCACCCAGCAGGGAGGACAGGCCGAGGACCCCGACGAATATTGCACCCCCCTTGAGCCACCATGGGGATGGGGCCTCGATTCCCGCTTGGGAGACCTGGATGCTGCCGATCACGTACAGCCGACGGGGTCGGCCCCCAAAAGGGCTCAGTCCATGGAGCCCATCTCAAGCCTGTCCTTTGACCTGATCATGGTGTGAATGCACTGCCTCGAGGGATCGACTACGAATCCGAGCCTCAGGAAGTTCCGGCCCAGTATCATCCTGTGCTTGAGCTGGGATCTGTCTGCAAGACACACCTCTACGTCGAAGTCCCTGGATGCGATTTCGATTGTTGACCTGATCACTGGGCGCAGGGTCTCGTGGCCACCGGTGTCCCTAATCCTCCTCCACTTCTCGATAGGCCTCTCGAACCACTTGCCGTCCTCCTCGAGCCGGAACCTGATCTTGCTCTCGGGGTTTGACTCGATGATCTCGATATCTGCGGCATGAAGCGTGTTGGACCATGCGCCAGTGTCTATCTTCGCTAGTACGGGAGCCCTCTGTATCTCCGGGAGCCCGACCCATTCCCTCCATCCTACTACTGCCGGCCTTACCATGCCCTCACCGGGCCCGGGGACAAAGGGGCATTCTTGAATCAAACGGTAGCGTGTGAGCGGTACCGCAGACAGACGGTAGTTTGTGATTAGCCTTAGCGGCATACCTCGATCGCTCAAATCCTAGTTTCGACCCACTTCTTGGGTCGCTAGTTTATATTCCTCCTCTATATGATTTCTCTGATATGGAAATCAAGAAAAGTTTGAACCCACGCAATGGAATGATTGCCTCCGGCCTGTTCTTCCTGCTGTTCCTGGGACTTGGCCCGATGTGGGGGGGTACTTCAGGTGAAGCGGAGATGTTTACGGCCGAAGAATATGGTGACATCTACTTGGATGCAAGTCCAGAGGACAAGGAGACAATCGACAAGATTCGCTCGGTTAGTGAATTCTCCCTCGGTGCTGCTGGATTCAGCATTTCGGTCTTCATCATGGCTCTCGCCTTTCTGACAGAAGGTACAACCCGTGCCAAGACAGCCCTTCTCTCTGGTGCCATCATAGTTCTATGGGGGCTCTTGAACTCCCTCGCGTGGAGCTTGCAGGGATTTGGTTTCGCCTTTGAGTTCGTGGTGTTTTTCGCGATCCTCTGCGCACCGATGTTCGCTGGTGGAATCCTACACATGAACGATTAGTGGTTGGATCAACACTCCGAACCGGGTAGGGGTCAAAGGGTAGCGGAACCAGTTTCCATGGCAGATAGAATATGTGAGAAACCCATTTGAACCTCTAGAATAAGATGGCTATGGCCCATGGGCCTAACCTACTAGCCGCTAGTTGCATGGGCCTGCGGGATAAACCGAAGATATCACGATAATTGCATTCTAGCCGACGTACTACGAGGCGGTAGGTTCGCTAGCGTGTGAGCGGTATCGCAGTCAGACGGTGTCTGTGAGGCGTATTGAGGTCAGTGGGTTTGATCTAGCAACCCATTGAGAGCAGGTTATGCCCAGAGGGGTGGTTACCTAGTCCCTCTGAAAGCTAGTTGGGTCAGAGGGCCCCCTCTGATACTCATTCTGGCCATACGGAAGGTTGCCTAATCCCTTTCCAACGATTCAACTTCTAATGCATACTCCTCGGATATCCAACGCCCTTCTCTGTTGGGTTTTTTCATGCGCCATAAAAATGTAGGAAGTTCCCCTCTACCTTTCGGGGAGAGCTTTTTCGAAGTGAGCCTCGAAGCGAATGATCTGATTCTAGCCTCGATTTTCACAGTCTTGTTATTCGGATTGAAAATGCTCTCTTCGATTGACTCGCCGCAAGCAAAAATATCAGTTTCTCGATTCCTTGCCCCCCCAGGCCTGTTAGTTACGAATCCGCAGAATATTGGAGTCCCCTTTGGTATGACTGGAACACGATGAATACGCTTCAATGGAATAGAAAGCGTGGTGACCTTCTCTGTTGGGATAATTTTTCCTTTTCTACGAATCCATCCAATGTTGGCTATATCTGGAAAACTCTTCTTGGATCTCCCCATTATCAGGTAGGCAAAATCATACTCGTCGGGAAATGAATATTCCATGTCACAAGACGGGCAGCGCCCATCCGATTTAGCACGTGAATTGCACCCCTTTACTTCCCTACAGACAGAGCAAACATCCAATTCGGATTTAGAAATTATATCCTTCCCGAAGGTTTTCACAATTTCACTTAAGTCACTCGGAGTGGGGTCAATATGGGAAAATTGATGCAAGTGTGGGTTGTGATTTTCCTCGTCCCATACGGTCCTATCATTGAAATTAAAGACGATTAATGACTCTTTCATCTTATTCATCTTCTCATCAGAGGGAGGATTGGAAAAGACCACTTCGAAGGCCCATTTCTTTTCAAATAACACATCTGCGACGAATTTTCCTATTTTTCCTTCCACCTCCACCTCTCCCATTCCATCAAGTGCGTCAGCAATTTCATACTTCTTCGACCAATGCTTTGCACTTTCTCCCGAACAGTTTGATTCGCTATCATGACGATAGTGATGTTGCACTATTTCCCCCCTTACTGCAATCATTTTTCCCTCGCACTCAGGGCAGTATACGTCTTCTCCGCAGTATTCGCGAATCCATATCCTGGAGCCATCTTTGTCTAAAGCCACATCCCAGAGAACCTCGCTCATGAAACTAAATTTGAGTTGTTGGTTTTGAAACCGTCGCATCTTCTCCGATAAATCAATTCTCAAGGCCGTAGAAGGGATGCCCCTCTGAGAACCCTGTGAGTCGCCCACGCATCAGAGGGTACCCTTTGACCACTATACGAGTCAAAGGGTGTAGACAACCAACCCTCTGAGCACAATGAATATGGCCTAGTGGTCTTAATCCGGGCTATGGATAGAAGAGCCCTAGCAGTGACTCTCGCCGTTTTGTTCCTCGC
>JAPOKZ010000016.1:0-24761 GCA_029977385.1 Methanobacteriota archaeon | reverse complement strand
TGGTGCAAGCAGGCTCATAAATGAGTTCTAGGTCGGCGGGCCGCTAGAGGTATGCCCATGGGATTGTACAAGCACGTTAGTGAGGTTTGGAAGCAGCCCAAGGAGGGAATGCCCTCTCGATACAGGATCGACAGGATGGCAGGATGGAGGAGGGACCCAGTCTTCTCCAGGATAGACAAGCCAACAAGGATAGACGCAGCTAGGAGAGTGGGCTACAAAGCCAAGCAAGGAGTTGTCGTTGTCCGAACCAGAGTCCGACGCGGTGGACTAAGGAAGGGCAAGATACACATGAAGAGAAAGCCCTCCAAGTCGGGTATCAAGAAAATCACAATGGCCAAGTCGATCCAGAGAATCGCCGAGGAGAGGACCGCTAGGAGGTACCCCAACCTCGAGGTCCTGAACTCATACTGGGTCGGCGAGGACGGGAAGAACAAGTTCTACGAGGTCATCATGATTGATCCTGAGCACCCCGCTATCAAGTCGGACAAGGACCTGGGTTGGGTTTCCAGCGGGTCCAGCCATCGCGGACGCGCGTTCAGAGGAAAGACAGGCGCTGGAAAGAGAGGCAGGGGCCTACTAAACAAGGGCAAGGGGGCGGAGAAACTCCGACCAAGCCTCAAGGCGAACAAGAACAGGGGCAAGTAACCGTCCCATTCCGTCAGATTGATGCCGAATGATGAGTGGCGTACGTCATGGCGGACCGTCACGCTTCCGAAATCAGGGGATTGCCTGTTATCATCCCCGACGGGCGTGTCCTCGGAACCGTCCATGATACCGTCATCGACGTCAACAACTGGTCATGCACCCACATATTCGTCTCAGACCCCCCTGATGGTATAGTGGAGGGTAGAACCCACGTGGCAGTCCCTTGGACTTGGGTGAGATCGGTAGGCGACGTAGTGCTGCTGAGGTGGTTCCCCCAGACCCCTATACCCAGAAATCTGTAGATTCACTATCCGAACGCGATTGCGATACCGTTCAAAAGGAAAGGGCGAACGGGCGGTTGATGCGCTGGGCGTGTGTTTTTGCAGCACTCTTGCTGATTTCGCCGATGGCTTCGGTAACTGCCAACTCTACGAAGGGGGTCATTTCCTGCTCCAATTCCAATCTGGAGAGCCTTCCATCCAACTGGAGCCTCCCAGACCAATCCTGCCTCAGGGTAGACTTGGGGATTCTTTCCCAGGGAGACTCGATGTTCTTCGAAATTTCAGCAGACTCCGAGATCGACATCCTACTCTTTCCATCAAACACCGTCTCTGTATACCAGAACGAACAGACGTACAGGATGGACTCGGTATGGGTCAGTGACTCGGTTTTCGAGTCATTCTCCGGGGAAGGTGAGTGGCACTGGAACGTCCCGTCGGACCGCGATCCGACCAGATGGTACCTGGTGATCGATAACCTGGCTCATCCGCAGGACTCAGGAGAGGGAGCCCAGGGCGGCCAGGGATCCGAGATCACTCTAGATGGCGGGGTCATTTCTCCAGAGGAATTCACCCTCTCAGACTCGATCCACAGGGTCCTTCCGGGGGACTACTCCGTTGTTCACGGTCCATTCTCAGTCGACGAGGGAACCTTCGTCGAGATACACGCCAGAACCATGGCTGGAGAGCCGGATATCTTCGTGATGACGGAATCGGCATTCTCCTTCTACTCCCCTTCCTCCAACTGGTCATCCTCGCTCAGAATCGTATCAGCGGACATGCTCCTAGTGAACAGTGAGCGATACCTCCCATGGGAAGCTACTGATATCGACGGAGAGGACCTAGTGATCGTAGTGGACAACAGGCCAGGCCCGGGCGGAGGAGGAGCAGGGACCTCGCATGCCGCAGTCACCGTGACCGTGACGCTGACGCCAGTACTCTCCCCTTCTATCTCCAGTGATGTTGACTTGGATACAGTGGACGTCGGGGAACCAGTCACGCTATCCGCTTCCGAGACACCGAACAAGTCCGATCAGATACTCAGCTCGGGGTTCTCATGGGACGTAGACTCAGATGGTGTGAACGACGTGAATGGCATCTCGACGGAGCAGACCTGGACAGAGCCCGGGGACTACTCGGTCAGACTCTCTGTGACGTCCATAGACTCCAGGAGCGCCAGCACGACCAGGACTGTGACAGTTTCAGATTTGTCTCCACCTATCGTTACAATGTCTCCGTCCCAGGAAATAACGAAGGGATTCGGAGAGCAAATGTCTGTCAGCGCAACATTCTCTGATAACTGGGGGATAGAGAGCGTAGACTGGCTATTCGATGACACAATCGTGCTCTCTAACTACTCCATATCGGAGCCCACCTCCAGCCTCACGATCCAAGTTTCCGATGACTACTCCGCTGGTGTGCACACCGCCTCGATCATCGTCACGGACAAGTCGGGAATTTCCACCAGACAAGACGTCACAGTGAACTTCATCGACGTATCAGCACCGGAGATTTCCCCTTTCGAAGCTCAGATCGAGGTAGAGCAGGGCGATCCGACTATACTGCAGATTTTCGCACAGGATAACCAGTCAGAGGGACTGGACTACACGTGGACTTTCGAGCAGGGGACAGAGAATGAGATCCAGTTCAGCGGCCCCCAGGTCATCTACGAGTTCGACTCAGATGGCCCCACTAGCGTCGTCTGCAGGGTGCAGAACGATGCCGGCCTCTCCTCCTACGCAGAAATACTGGTTATCGTAACGAAAAGCGATGAAAGCAGCGGACTAGGGTGGCAAATCATCGCGGCTCTCGCCGTGATTGCACTGATCGTACTCGCAGTAGCATCGATTTTCTTGTACAACAACGCGGTGAACAGAAGGATGTCCGAACTATCGGAGGTCGAGGAGGAAGAACCCCCTGCGCCCCCCCCGTCTCCCCAGATGCAGGCTCAGATGTGGGGGAGGACGCAACCCCAATCCTTCCAACCTCCAGAGCCGGCAGTCAGCCCCAACCTGGATGAAGAGATGCTCGACATCCTTGGAGCCGGCAGCCAGTCTGCTGAAGCCCCCAGTCCCACGGACGCCCTGGAGGACTCACTCCTCGGAGACCTGGAGCCCCCGCCACAACCACAAACATCGGACACCAATGATAGGACCGTGAGGAAGCAGTGCACCGAATGCTCGAAGAAGTTCGAGATCACGCTTCCCGAGGGAGTAGACGCTGCTTACACCAACTGCCCGCATTGTGGCTCTGAACAGCCCGTCACTCTCGGATAACGTCGCAAAACCGTGATATCCGGAAGCGCGAGCAGGGCAACACCCTATAGCGCACCTCTAAGAGGTGCGGACTAGAATGGACCGAGAAAGGGCCTCCGCGGAGGAAAATCGAAACTCGTCCAGGCTGACCATGATCCTGGTGCTGATTTTCGCCTCCCCGCTACTCCTGCCCTTCACCTACGCCAGTGGAGAACCCCGATTCGAATCAAGCGATTTCGGCGTCCTCGATGAGCTAAGCGACATGCTCGAGGAGAGGGAGTCATTCCTCGGTTCGAACTCAGTCGCCCCCATAGCCGACTCCAGAATTGACGCGGTCAGGGACTCCGTGTTGTCCTCAGACCCATCCAGCCCTATCTCAGAGGTCGGTCCGTCCATTGACGGGCTTTCCATGGTCTCCTCCTCCCCGCCGAACCCCCAACACCCGGAGCCGTACGACCTGCTTCTGACAGGTGGGAACAACCCGGGGATGGTTGACAACATCTGGCAGACCCTGTTCAACATCACAGACTACGTTATTTGGACCCAGTACGTCGATGTTAACGGACAGATAACCGAGAGTTACGAGATAGTTTCCTTCAGCGCATCCCTCTTCTCGCTGCTCAACACCAACACCGACGCCCTGCTCCATGCAGTGGACGTTGACGGCGACGGCGACGATGACGTCCAGGTGGGCCTCCAGATCAATCTGGAGTTCCTCGGCGGATTCGGGATAGAGGGTGGCAAGCTCTGGATAGAGCCTGGAATCGAGTTCACAGTGAAGGAAATCGGGAACAGCGCCTCTGACCCCGACTGGGAGAACATGAAGTCGCTCCATGTGTCTCTGATCAAGGCATTCTCATACTCAGATTCGGGCTCTCTCCTGAATCTGGGAGGCGGTGAGAGCTACGTCTGGGTCATAGACTCCAGATTCACGACACCTCCGAACGACTTCACATTCACGGTCGGAATAGAGAGACTGTACTTCGACGTGGCGGGAGGGGCCCAGGAACTGTTCGACACCTTGTTCGAAACCCTACTCAATCCCTTCAACCCAACACCCCCTGACGAGAGCGGCATCACCTTCTCCTCGATCTCCTCGCCCTACTCGCTGAAGTTCGACAACGGAGGGCAGGACGAATGCTCTCAGAGCTACAACACATCCGAACTCTACACCTTGAGCTCGCTGGATATCAGCTGCGGCTTCTCGGCAGGCTTCGGATACATCCACTTCTCACCCCCTGACGACGACTCAGACAGGAGGATGTGGGAGCTCGCGTACATAGAGGCCAGATTCCACCCCCATGCGGAGTCCAAGCGCCTCCCACGGGATGCGGAGCTGGTGGTGAGGACGGACAGCGTCCTACCGGTCTCAGGAGGACTTCAGGGCGAGAAGAGCCTCACAACACTGGAGTACTGGGCGGACCGCAGGTCCGACCTCCACATCCACTTCCACGAAGACAGGTCCGACCTCCCGGAGTCCGAGTCGGACGGATCCTATGGGAACACCACCGACTCCATGGGCTGGTTGAGGGGCATGCCAGCAGGCTCCCTCGAACAGGATGAGATTGAGCGAGCCTTCCGGATGCTAGGATCGACCGACCAGCCCGAACTCCCGGGAGACATACCCAACGAGCTGGGGCTGATCATAGGAATCAAGAACTTCACGAGGGATAGCAGCCAGAACGTCGATGACCCCACTCTCCCGATCAATCCCGCCGACCCGCCGGATAGCCTGATCGTCGTCAGGTCCGTACAACCGCTCCAGGAGATCGACTACACGTCCTGGTTCTCCAGGGGGGGTAACAGCGAAGATCACAGGAGAATCCACATTTTCGCCGACTCCATACCATCCGCTATCGCAGTCTACGGGTCCTTCGGAATAGGGGGTTCAGCCGAGTCCAACGACACCCTAGACTCTGGAAACAACCTAGATTTCATCTCCAAGATAGTCGACTCAGTGATTCTGAACCTTGTCGACGTCTTCCTAGACGTGGGCAGCATCCTGAACGAAGTACCATCCACGGTCGTGGAACTCATTGGCGGGAGCGTAGACGCAGCCGGAGTCTCAGGAAGGGAGATGCACCTGCTGATGACCGACACTTGGCTCGCTTCACGAAACCCATTCCCACTAGGCGATTTCTCCATGCAGATAGGGTCCTCGGACCACGTAACTTCGACTGGGAACCACGTGATACTCTCCCGAGACCGGGACCTAGGGATGATGCAGACCGACGAGGGCCTCGTGGACCCGCTTGTCCCAATCGCGGCCAGCGTAAACTTCTCAGGACTCCAGGCATTATCTCTGGTTGACTCGAACTCCACAGACACCCAGGAGCTCACTCTGAAGACAGTATCCGACGAGAGCCTCAGATTATCCTACCTCAGCCACAGAGCATCCTCGCTGAATGGCTCCGACTACCAGTCCGCCTGGCTCTCAGACGTCCCTGACAACATCACCATCTCTGCGTCCCCGGGCGGGATCGATTACTCCGCCTCCTCGGAAATAGGCTCGATACTCTACACGGGTTACGACGGCTCCCTGAGACAGGCAGTGAGGGTGACAGGGTTCCCCGACTCTTTCTCGACCACTTCAGGGAGCGTCCTCTCCTGGTCCTCGGACTCAACCATCGACCTGATCGAAGCACAACTTAGTGACTCCACCGAACCGCTATCCATGGTAGGGGACCACTTCCTGTTCCATCACGACCCCCAGAGCAACACCTCCTCCCTTTCTGGGACTTTGACCGGTATTAGCGAGGTCGGTTGGATACCACCGGTGGAGGAGGGGGCTCCGGGGCCAGACGGAATAGGAACCGCATTCGCAACAATAGAGGGAAGGAAATCGATGAAGATCAATGTAGCCAACGCCCCGTCCAGCGAACAACTTCCATTGAGCGTCCTAGCAGAGATAGACCCACTCCCCTCCAGTTTATCGCTGCAGATACCAAGCGGATCGGATACAGGACCCGCATTGGACGTACCCGAGCTCAACTCCTCGCAGGGGATGACGGGAGTCGCCTTCTTCATAGGCGGGTTCTCGGACCTCGGTAGGTCTGTTAACGGCGTACTCTCTGGAATAACTACGGACATCTCCACTGGATCGAGCTCTGGGGACGGGAACTTCTCCTTCTCGCTAGGCCTGGAGGCGGACTCCAACTTCGACCTAGTAGTCGAGTCCCAGATGGGCTCGGGCTCCATCGAAGAACCAGAGTGGGTTCACGGCATAGTGCTCAATTCAGCAACATCAGGGATAACGGATGGATTTCACCTGAAGACATGGGTCCCAAACCTCCCCCCCTCGGCTGACATCTCGGTATCCCGGGAGATCATAACCAGCGGAGAGTTGTGGTCAGTGAAAATGGGACTGGACGGATGGGAGCCATTCAACTCCGAGTTCGTCATATCCTCGAAGGGGGTCAATGGACAGGACGTCTTCCTCACGATAGAGGGCCTAGAGGTCGGCACCCCAACCTCCTTGCTGGTGGAATCTGACTTCAGGACAGAGACCGTGGGCGGGATCACTGAGACCTCGACGTCAACACTTTACCAAATGTCGAACAGACTGGACTGGTTCCACGCACTCCTCCTAAACAGGCAGTCAGGGAGTAGGACAGAGATGATGGTGCAAGACATCCCGGAGTCAGTGGAGATACAAGCCAGCCTAGGAAGCGCCGTGTCGATGGATGTCACGGTCCCCGAGGAGTACCGCCAGGGGGACCTGGGGGTAGGTTCGATAATGATACAGCAGATGCAATGGCTCGAGGGCTCTTGGTGGCCAGCAACCCTGTTCCTGACCCAAGTCCCCGGCTCAATGAACCTGACAACCGAACCAGACCTGAACTTCGACATCACGAGGAACCTGGCTTTCCAGGGCATGCCCATCCTGGACTTCTCTGCGTCGAGCGAGGGAATGTCCCTCTACATCGAGGCACAAGGTAGGGCGATAAACAGCAAGGGCGACATCGTCCTACTCGCAGAGGGCCTAGCAGACAGGCTCTCGATAAAGCCAACAGCGTCATACGGACTGAACATCAGGTCCAGCGGCGACGGAGTTGACAGGCTGTACTTCAGAGCGAACGACATGCCAACCCTGCCCCCAGTGAAACTGGACCAAATCGAGGCAATGGGGGAGAACCTGAAGAGCGCCAACATCCAGATCCACGAGTTCGGTAGAGTCACGGTCATGATCCCCGGATACCAGCTAATCGAGGTCTCAGACGTACAGGGAGGGAGGATCATCATCTCTGCGAGAGCGAGCGCTGAGGTCAATGGAATCGAAGTGGACCTCAGGGGAGTGGTCCTAGACGCTCAGATCACCGGGGGGATCCCCTCGGGGACTACCTTCGGAGTGAACGGCTTCGCCTCCGACCTGTCCCTCCTGAACAAGATACCCGGATTCTCCGGCTCCACCAGCCACTGGATGGCCCCCGAACCGATGTCCTCGGGGATCCTAACGGTTGTAGCAACCCTAGGGGGTATGTCGTAGTGAGATCGCCCAGGGCTGTAATCGGACAGGCCTCGGATGCCGATTCCGAAATCGCCCATGAGATACTGGACAAGATCGAGGACGTGGCCGAGAGGGTAACGCCCAGAAGGGTGGTCTTCGCATCGATCATGGCTTTCCTCATCGGGATGACCTCCTTACTGGCAGTAGTGTGGATCATACCGTACGAGAACGTGGACGTCGAGGTCGTCTACATGCAAGCAGGAGGGGGTCACGTAGTCCTCGCCGAACTGGATAACAAGGGCAGCCGTGCAATCGAGGACGTGAGCCTGACAATCAGATTCCTTGAGGAGGACGGCTCCGAGATAGACAGGCATGACTTCTACATGGCCAGACTACCTGCCCACAGCTCGATATCCAACACTCCATCAGACGACCTGGAGCTAGTAGTCCTGGGGCAGTCGGTGTGGGAAGACTACCTAATCGAAATCACCCTGGAGTACGTGGACAATGGGGGGCAGAGGGACCTGTACACATGGACCCACGAGGTCGGTTACTGGACCAGGGAGTCGTTCGTGGACCAGACACCATTCGAATTGTTCTAACCCAACATGAAACCCTACTAACGATTGACCCATAGTATGAAAGCAGGAGAAAAGGGGGGTTAATCAATGGAGAAACAGGTCTCGACTCTCATCCTCATAGTTCTGTTATCCTCAACACTAGGAATCCCGGAGAACGACCCCCAGTCCGGCGAAAGGGCACAGGGGGAACTAGACCCGGAGTTCACGAGGATTGAGATTTCTCCGGACCCAAACAGCGTCAGGGACCTGGGCTCACCCCTCATCTCTGAGGGCAAGGAGGGACAGAGGGGCCTATGGGCGGACTCTTCGATAGGGGTCTACACCACCTCCGGACTTCTCCCGCACACCGATGTGCCGGACTCTCTGATGGAGCCAAGGTCAGACCTGATGATCGTCCTTGTCTCCCCCGACACTGGCCTCTGGGAAGCTAGGACGTCCATCCTGGAATCGGCCCAAGTTGCGGTGAGGACCACCATCCCACCCTCGGGATTCCTGATCCAGGGCGCGAAGGAGGAGCTGCAATCGGCCTCCAGCCTCCCCTTCATCGAAGCCAGCCACTCCGTGCCCATGGCACTCGTGGTGGAAGACAGGCTCTGGAATGGCGGATCCACGACCGAGGTCGAGATGACCGGGTGGAAGGACACAGAGCTGAACAGGCTCGACTCTCCAGGAGTAGGCCTCGAAGGCTCAGTGTCGACGCTCGCCCAGGACAACCTGGATGGGGCTTGGTCCCCGGCAACAGGAATACACTTCGGAGAGGTAGAAGCCTCCTCCATACCGCAACTGGCGATGAATCCGGAAGTGGCATACATCTCAACGACCCCCCATCTCACAACCTGGAACAACCTAGCCAGAACCCACATGGAAGCCAACTCCGTCGAGTCGTACTTCTTCACAGGCCTGAACGGGAGCGGCCAGAGGGTCGCAGTGGCTGACACAGGGATAGACCACGATCACGGCGACTTCGGAAACCGGATAGTGCAGAGGATAGATGTCGCCAACGACGGATCCACCGCAGACACCAATGACGGACACGGGACACACGTGGCCTGCACCGTCCTGGGGTCGGGAAGCAGGACCAGCACCTACGAGGGCATCGCACCGGAGGCCGAGCTATACATGCAGGCGATGGAGAACGACGACTCAGGAGCCCTGTCGGGACCAGGCGTCTACTCCCTGCTCAACTCAGCCTACAGCTCAGGCGGGGCCAGGATCCACACCAACAGCTGGGGAAGCTGGAACTCAGGAGGGGACTACTCCACTCAGTCCGAAGACGCAGACGACCGCACCTCGACATGGGACCAGTACTGGTCCTACGACGGGATGACTGTCCTGTTCGCAGCCGGCAACGAGAGGGATGACGGAGTGTCCCCCCCGGGAACCGCGAAGAACGTCATCACGGTAGGAGCGCACGTCAACAGGTACAGCAGCAACGCGGATGACGAGATGTACTACTGGAGCAGCAGAGGGCCCACCGACGATGGCAGAATCAAGCCCGACATCGTTGCAGCAGGGGACTACGTGAGGTCATGCAAGGCCCAGGAGGCCACCGAAGCCCCGGACAACCTCAACGACGACTGGTACGTGGAGTACAGCGGAACCTCGATGGCGACGCCCGCAGCCGCAGGCGCCTCCGCTCTCGTCAGGGAGTACCTGATGGAGGTGGCAGAGAGGCCTGAACCCCAAGGTGCACTGGTGAAGGCCATGCTGATACTTGGGGCCGAGGACATGGGCACCAGAGACATCCCAAACAACGACGAGGGATGGGGCAGGGTCAACCTGGTCAACACCCTCCTCCCGGACAGCGATGTGGGGATATTCGTGGATGACAGATCGAGGCTCTCCAGCGGGCAGGAAGCATCCTACAACTTCGACGTCACCAGGTCCGGGGAACCGCTCAAGGTGGTACTTGCCTGGTCCGACTACCCCGGCTCCACATTCTCCTCGACTCAGCTCAGGAACAACCTCAACCTGGAGGTCACTTCCCCGGATGGCACAGTAACCTACCTTGGAAACGACTTCGCTAACGGGAGATCGACCACAGGGGGGGAAAAGGACACCAAGAACAACGTCGAGGTGGTCCTGATCGACTCAGCCACAACAGGCATCTGGAACGTGAAGGTCAAGGACTTCTCCCACGGCGGCAGCAGGACCTACCAGTCATTCGCTATAGCGGTCAGAGGGGTGAACGTGAACGACCTGACCCCGGACCCGTCGATAGCCCCGGGGTCGTTCGAGATCTCGACCCCCATTCCTCAGGTCGGGGAGCCCACCAGCTTCTCGGTCTCAGTGGTCAACCAAGGATCAGGGTCGTTCGCCGAGGCATTCGTCTCGGCCCACGTCAACGGGGACCCCCTGGAGACGAAGTCACTCGGGATGTCACCCGGCGAGGAGGTCACGCTTGAGTGGGACTGGACCCCCCAGTCATCAGACAAGGGGGACACGCAGATTAGAATCGAGATCGACCCCTTAGACCAGCTCGAAGAGCTATACGAGGACAACAACCTACTCGAGGTCACCATCGGGGTGAGCGCCCCCGGCATCCAGGCCTCAACCGACACCGCCTGGAAGACCCTGCAAGACCCCTCCGACACCACCACCAGGTGGGAGATCGAAATGACCAACCTGGCCCTGTTCGACACCAACGCCAGCATCGAGGTCACCAAGCCAGTGAGGATGATAGACGGCGTCGAGTTCGACTGGTTCAAGAGCTTCGACCAGATATACGTCGAGCTGGGGCCATCAGAGTCGACCACCGTGAACCTCACGCTGGTCCATCCGGCACCCCCTGACCCGGGCACCTACTCGATGACGATCACCGCCACAGACGAGGACTTCGACGTAGAGTCCCAGCTGGAGATATACTTCGACGTCCCGGTACTGGCACAGCCAGAGGTCACCCTCCCATCGGAGGAGATACAAGTCGACTCACACGAGATCACCAACACCTCCGTGCAGATTCACAACCTCGGCAACGGGGCCCAGACTTACGACATCGAGCTATTCTCCCCTGCCGGTTGGGAAGTGGGACTGCTCGAGCTCGGGCCGTTCCAAGGCTCCAAGCAGGGCTCGACCGGGACACTGTCCAAGGGAGGCTCGATATCCGCCGGGATCATGATCACCCCACCAGGGGTTCTCCTGACGGCCGGCTCGACCTTCTTCGCCGAAATCAAGGTGAAGTCCAGGGTCAGCTCAGAGGTATGGACGTACCAGATGCCGATGGTGATCCAACCGAGTGACTCGTTGGGCCTGACCCCTCAGTCCGGTGGGACGGAGGGCGGCATCCCGGCCGACTCGCTCCATCAGATATCTGTCCAGATCTCTAACCAGGGGAACAGGGAGGTGACCCTCACCCCCATCGAGCGGTCCCTGCCGGGGGGCTGGACTATCCAGGGGGGACTGAGCCAGATCACAATCCCAATGGGGTCTAACGTCCAGTGGTCTTTCTCCATACAGGGCAACGGCCTGGCGGCCAGCGGGCTGGTGGAGGTAAGATTCCTGGTGGAGGACGGCGACTTCTTCGACTGGAACACCACTGTAGACGCGATATCCGGTGCGATCCCAGAACTCTCGTTCCACGAGGTCGTGTTCGTTGAGGGTACGGCAATCGAGTCCTCATCCACGCCCCTCGGCCTCGGGGCCCACCCCGTCGGGAGCCCGTTCGACATGGGCTGGAAGCTGGAGAACCAGGGGACCTCGATATGGGAGCCAGATGCCTCCCTGGAAGTCCCTAGCGCTGACTGGCAGTCGAGCTGCTCGGTAAACCCGGTCAGGATCGGACCCGGGGAATCAGCGATGATCTGGTGCTCCATCACCATCCCCCTGAGCCAGGAGGCAGGGTCGGAGCCGGGGATAGCCCTGGTCATGACCGGGGACGGACTAGAGTCCAGGGGAGAGGTGACGCTCCTGGTCGACACCGTCAAGGAGGTGGAGTGGACACTCGTGAACTACAACGAGGCGAGGGAGGGCTTCCTCACCACCATACAGCTGGACGTCCTCAACACGGGGAACGTTGCGATCTCGGAGAGGATAGTCACAGACGCCCCGGAAGACTGGAACGTCTGGCTTGACGGCCAACTCGTGACCCTCCAGCCCGGAGAGGCCAGGTCCGTGATGGTACAGTTCACCCCCGACTCGGGCTCAGACGGCTCGATCACCTTGACGCTGGGAACCCAGGACGACATAGTGGGCCAGAAGACCCTGGAAATCCAGGTCACATCCACTTCATCGGGAGGTTCCAACACCCTGCTCCTGGTCGGCATCGCCCTCCTCCTGCTGGGAGTGGCAGCAGCCCTGGGGGCCGTAGCCTTCACCAGAGGCGGGCGGGACATCTCATCGATACTGCCCGGACGATCCGGGCCTGCCAGCACGTCCACGGCCCCGGAACCGACGACGGAGCGGGAACCAACAGCCCCCCATGCGGAACAGGAGGGACCAGCAAGCCAGGAGGGCCCGGAGCTGCAGAGATTCCCCGACTACCCCGGTTGGCTGTGGAACCCCGCCACTGAGGAGTGGGTGGCAGACCCCGAATACGATGACTCAGAGCAATAGCCGCGAATGCGCCCAACCAGGGAAACCGCGATCATCAGCGAACTTCGAGCCCGAAGCCCTTAGAGGGGCGGATGCGTCGGTCAATCGATGAGAAGGCCAGATTCTGCCATAATCATGGTCGCCCTGATGCTCGCTTCCTTCGTGTCTTTGCCAGCTCATGCAGCAGCCGACATCGCCCTCAATGCCAGCCCGGGGAGCTCAGCCGCGACCACCGACGACCCCGCAGAGTACGACATCACGATAATCAACACTGGCGACGAGGACCTCACTGTAACCCTCAGCGCCTCCCAGGACTCCGACTGCAACGGCTTCACCTCCAACCTCGAGGGCACCGTGTTCGCAGTCGGGCAGGGGGAGTCGGAGACAACCACCCTCACGGTAAGCGTGAGCGACCAGGCATCGGGTGACTGCGTGACTACGGTGAACGCCAACGGGGTCGCATCCAACCCCACCGAGAACGCGCAGGCGGACGTCGAGGTGACCACGACCGCCGAGGGCGGTGGCCAGTACTCGGTGAAACTGGACTACATCAACCCAAGCAACGGTGCGATAAACTACGATGGCGAGGATGACGAGGAGGAGTGGACGGTCGACGTTGAGAACACCGGGGAGAACGATGCCACGGTGCAGCTGGCCATGTCCTCCAAGTCGGACTGCGACTCGGACGGCCTCGAAGCCACGGTGGACCCGCAGCAGATGTCGCTCGGTTCGGGAGACAAGGAGACCGCGACCGTGACGGTCAGCCTCCCAGACGGGAGCTCCACCGAATCGGGGGACCACTGCTTCGTGCTAGACGCCACGGTCTCCAACGACCCGAACCCTGCGGACCAGGCCAATGACAGCATCTACCTGAACCTGAAGATACCAGAGGTGAAGACATGCGACTCCTCACTGCAGAGCCAGTCCCACAACCTAGAGCCCGGGGAGTCGGCGACCAACTCACTCACTCTGACCAACACCGGCAACACGGCTTGGACCGTAAGCGCATTCGCCTCATCGGAGGGCACCGATGTCAGCGACTGGGTGGACTTCGAGACTCCCACTAGCAGGCTACTGTCAGAGCCGGGAGGTTCCCAGGACACCACATCATTCGACTTCGAGATCACCCCCGACGACTCCGTGGAGCCCGGGACGGTCGACGTCTACATCCAAGGAAGGGCGGGCAGCAGCATCGGATGCCAGTCCCTGCTCAGGGTTAACCTGGGCCAGGTGCATGACGCATCCCTCTCCCTCAGCAACCCCACCATGAACAACGTGGACCCGGGTGCGACCGCCTCGACCTCGATGATGGTAACCAACACCGGAAACGGGCAGGACAGCTTCGCATTGGGGGTAAAGGACCTGATCCCGGGCTGGCAGGTAGAAATCTCCGAGACGTACGTCACTATCGATGGCAGGCACTGCAGCTCCACGACCAACTGCGACAGGACGACCGTCCAGGTGCAGATCACCGTTCCAGCCAACGCGAAGTCGGGCATAGACTTCGAGATAATCATGTACGTCAACTCCCAGGGAGTAACCCTCGACGAGGTGACGGCGACCGTGAACGTCGCTGCAGTGCACGGGGGGGCCCTGAACCTTCCCTCCGACTCCCAGACAGGGAGGTTCGGACAGTGGGTCTCGTTCCCCATCAGCCTCACCAACACCGGAAACACGCAGGACAACTTCGCCCTATCGTCCTGCGACCCCAACATCCCAGACTCCTGCGAGGACACGAAGTGGGACTCGAGGTACAAGGACGGGCAGGGCAACGGCATCTCCCAACTTACGATACAGTCAGAGGAGACCATCGAGATCTTCCTAGAAGTGCTCGTATCTGACAACATCAACAACAACTCCGAGTCTTTCGACGTGAGGATAGGAATCGTCGGCACCAACATCCTGATGGAGGAGACACTCACTGTGACGGTCTCCAACTTCAACTACAGCATGTCAATCGCGTTCCAGGAACCGGGCGAGGACCCGAGGCTGATGCGATTCGCCCTCCCTCCCGGGGGCTCCTCCTCCCTGTCCTTCGTGGTGGCAAACACCGGAGACGGGGGCTCTGACGAAGCAGTGTTCACCATCTCGGGAATGGACTCATCCGTCCTCAAGTCGATCAGCGTCGACGGACAGGTCCTCGAGAACGACCAGGTAACCGTGCCCGCGGAAGGCCAGGTGCTCGTCACAATCGACTTCGACGTGCTGGACGTGGAGAGCGGCACCTCCGGGGTCATCAAGGTCTCGGTAACCTCGAAGAAGAACACCGGCCAGTCCGAGTCATACGTCGACCTGGTGATGGACATCAGGGCCATACACGACCTACAGGTGGACATCGAGAGCACCACCACCAAGGAATCCTCGTGGCCGGACAACGCAGAGTTCACGCTATTCGTCACCAACCACGGAAACGTGGAGGAGGAGGTCGAGGTCCTGACCAGCGACTCCCTGAGGGGGTGGACCGTGGACGTGATAGGCGAGGAGTTCAAGCTGCAACCAGGGAAGACGCGAGAGGTCACTGTCAGGGTGACGCCGCCGAGCCAGCTGATCGCAGACGACGAGTACACGTTCACGGTGATAGTGCAGCCCAAGGACATGCCAGTGGCAGGGGAGCCCCTGGACCTGTCCGTCGAGTCCAAGGTCGGGACGGGAATACTCTCAGGGGACGCCCAGACGGCCGTAGCAATCGCAATCATCGTGGTCGGAACCCTCGGAGTGGCCTACCTCTTCATGAGGACAAGAGCGGAGAACCGGATGATCGAGGACGCCATGATCGTGCACCAGGATGACTGACAGTTCCAAGGCACGCGTTCGGATACGCTTATGTCCGGAATTTTTGTGGCTAGGCACGACGGTCCCTACGGGACCGACGGTGATGTGCCATGAGTACCGTAGCGGAGATGTACCTGCCCGTAGCCGTGATGACCCTCGTCGGCATCGGATTCCCAGTGGGCAGCTTCATCGCAACCAGGTTCCTGAGGCCCACTGCCAAGGGCTCTGACTCCAGCAGGACCAGGTCGATTCTCCTCCCGGGCTACGAGACCGATCACAGCCTCTACACCAGGAGGGACTCCACTTACGAGTGCGGTGCCGACCCTATCGGCGATGCAGACATCAACTTCCACTTCCAGTACTACTGGTACGCGATAGTCTTCCTCGTCTTCGACATCGCGTTCATGTTCCTGGCCTTCGGCGGGGTCATGGCGATCCAGAAGGGCAGCGGCGCGCTCCCAGACGACGGGGCAATCATCAGCGCGCTTGTCACCATGTCCATCTTCATCCTCCTGATGGGGCTGGGAGTCTGGCACGTGTTCAGGAAGAGAGGAAGGATATACATCTGAGGGGTACAATGGACGGCGATGGACAGAACTACTCGGTTTTCAACAGCAGGATGCTGGTCGACACGGTGGGCGACATCACCGATGACGCCCTCAAGGCCAGCCGGATCAAGGACGTCATCGGGGTCCTCGTGGGCCGGGTGTTCAACTGGAGCCAGAGGAAGTCCCTCTTCCCACTCCACCTCGGAATCAAGTGCTGCGCCCTGGAGATGGCCGCAGCAGGGGCAAGCAGGTTCGACGCGGAGCGGTTCGGGGTATTCTTCCGCTCAAGCCCCAGGCAGTGCGACGTGCTCCTGGTCAACGGCCCCATCAGCAAGAAGTTCGCAGACCCCATAGTCAGGCTCTGGGAGCAGATGCCCGAGCCCAAGTGGTGCATAGCCATGGGGGAGTGCGCGATATCGGGCGGCCCGTACTTCCAGTCATACAACATCCTCGAGGGGGTCGACACGGTCATCCCCGTCGACGTCTACATCCCGGGCTGCCCCCCCAGGCCAGAGGCCCTGATCGACGGCTTCGACAAGCTCAGGCAGAAGATCATCAGAATCGGCGCGGCACCTGACGATGGCGCCCCCGAGTCGAAGAACCCAATAATCGTCGGGGACGACTAGGAGGAATTTCATTGGCAAACATCGTCTCAGCCTCCAACCAGAAGTCCGCAGCAGAGTCGATGGCCAAAGCCCTGTCCTCGATGGAAGGCGTCAGCGCCGAGGTCTCCGAGAGAACCAACGGGACGAATCCAAGAAGCATGGTCTCCGTTGACTGCGCCAGCGAGAACTGGCGGCACCTGGCCGAGTGCATGAGGGTCGAGCACGGGGTCGACTACTGCTCCATGATCACAGGCATCCACTGGCCCGAGGGAGGCCCCGACAAGAACTGGGAGGTGATCTACCACTTCATGAGGATGGGAGTCTCGAACCCACCGGTGGTGGACGGAATGGTCCAGCCCATAGTCAAGGACCCAGCCACCCTCGAAGGGGACGAGGTCCCCCTCGAGATCGAGGTGAGAATCGCACTCCCGGAGACCAGGGACCCCAAAGTTGCCTCCGTACAGGACATCTGGGTAGGGGCGGACTGGAACGAGAAGGAGACATGGGACCTCGTGGGGATAGACTTCGAGGGGCACGTCGGAATGCGCAGGGTACTGCAGCCGCACGAGACCCCCGTAGGATTCCACCCCCTGCAGAAGCAGCACAAGCTGCGGTACCACGACTTCGAGGAGATGTACGACGATGCGCAGGGATTCCTCAGGAAGCCCTCGGACGCTGGGAAGATCAAGTGAGGTGAGAACATGGCAGAGATGTGGATTTCTATGGGGCCGCAGCATCCCATGACCCACGGCCTGTGGACGCTCAAGGTCAAGGTAGACGGCGAGACAGTCGTTGACACGGAGCCAGACCTGGGATACATCCACCGGGGGGTCGAGAAGATCTGCGAGGCGAGGGACTTCACCCAGATCACGACCTACTGCGACCGCCTCTGCTACGCCAGCGCGAACACCTGGTCACACTCATACATCTACGCCGTAGAGGACCTCCTCGAGGTAGAGGTACCCGAGAGGGCCGAGTACATCCGCCTGATCGCAGTGGAGCTACAGAGGATAGCGTCCCACCTGATGTGGCTCGGTGCATACGGGCCCGACATCGGGAACCTCTCCGTGATGGTCTGGTGCCTCAGGGAGCGCGAGATGATGATGGACCTCCTGCAGGAGCTGGGCGGATCCAGGATGCACTACAACTTCCCCAGGGTCGGCGGGGTCAAGCGCGACCTCCCGCACGGGTTCGCCCAGAGGGCCAGGGCGAAGGTGAGCCTGTTCCTCAACAGGATCCAGGAGTACGAGGCGCTGTTCGACGAGAGCACCATCTTCCTGATCAGGACCCAGGGAGTGGGATACTCCAAGGCCGAGGAGATGGTCAACCACGGCGTAACAGGGCCCAACCTGAGGGCGGGCGGCGTGAACTACGACGTCAGGACCGCGCACCCCTACTCCGTCTACAGCGAGCTCGACTGGGAGGTCCCCGTCGAGAGGCCATCGGTGAAGGGCGCGGACTGCTACGACAGGTACAGGATCCGCGTGGAGGAGATGAGGGTCAGCGCGACGATGGTCCTCGAGGCCCTCGAGAAGATTCCCCGAGGGGCAGACACCTACCACGAGCCCGGAGACCCGGCGATACTAGCCAAGGCGCCCAGCAGGGCACCGGAGGGGACCTCCGGCTCTCACCACTTCGAGGACAGCCGAGGCGAGTCCATGTTCTACCTGGCCGGTGGGGGCGAGGCTAGGGGGAAGAACCCGTACAGGGTTTCCATACGCTCGCCGATGTTCATCACCATACCATACGCATCGAAGTGCATGGTCGGCTACAAGGTAGCGGACATCCCAGCGATCATGGGATCCTTCGACCCATGCATCGGGGAGACGGACAGGTGAGATGATGGCGACGAGCGACTGGCTTGACCTGAGGGGTTGGATCGAGGGCCTGGTCGGCTGGTCGATGGACAACGTACACGACGCACTCCCCTCGGACGACATCGACGCGACGGTCACGATCTCGCTCCCAACCGGAATATGGCCGGAGGACATCGTCCTCGGTCGGGTGTTCAACATGCAGGACGGGTTCGGGCAGATCCAACCCGCTCTCGAGGGCCTCTTCGCGGCCACGATGATCTGCACAGTGGTCTTCACCACAATGATGCTCACAATGCTCCCGATCCCCTACATCGAGAGGAAGTTCATCGGGAGGCTCATGGACAGGCTCGGGGCCACCACCACCCTCAGGAGCCTATGGATAGGCGAGAGCGGGGTCACGGCAGGGAAGTGGTGGGACCAACTCCCCTTCGGAATGGGGGCCCCCATAGGGTGGCTCAACAAGACCCTGAACTCGATATGGGGGAACGACCACCACCTCGAGGCCGTGTCAAGGGTGAACAACAGGGGCTACCACGGCTACTGGTTCCTCCTACCGGGATTCTTCCAGGCGTTCGCGGACTTCACCAAGTTCGCCGGCAAGGAGCACATCGTCCCCAAGGAGGCCGACAAGCCGGTCTACGAGGTGGCCCCGGTGATCATCATCTCCACGACCGTGCTGGTCTTCGCATTCGTCCCCTTCGGCCCGCACTTCTACGCGGCGAGCCCCGAGCTCTCCGTCATCTTCATGATGGCCATCTTCGGGGTTGCCCCCCTCGGGGTCTTCTTCGCAGGCTGGGCATCGAACAACAAGTACACACTGATCGGCGGGATGAGGTCAGCCGCGCAGCTCACGGCATACGAGATACCTCTGCTCATCACCGTGCTCGGCGTGTGCGTGATCAGCGGCACGTTCAACGTGATAGAGATAGTCGACTTCCAAGCACAGGAATCCAACGTCTGGAACCTGTTCATGCTCCCGCTGGGGGCGGCGCTGTTCCTGATCACCATGATCGCAGAGGTCGAGAGGATACCCTTCGACATGCCCGAGGCCGAGGCCGAGCTGGTCGAGGGGTGGTGGACGGAGTACGGCGGGATGCGCTGGGGGCTCATGTTCGCAGCTGAGTACCAGCGCTGCTACGCGGCCTGCCTCCTGTTCGCACTCTTCTTCCTGGGTGGCTGGGAGGCCCCCTTCCAGGGGACCATGGAGTCCCTGCCCATCGCCGGGGGCGGCCTCGAGCTACTGTTCTCTCTCATACCCGGCATAGCCTGGGTCCTGATCAAGGCGTGGCTGCTGTTCGCGGTGTTCGTCTGGATCAGGGCATCACTGCACAGGGTCAGGACCGACCAGATACTCGAGTTCGGCTGGCAGTGGCTCCTCCCCCTGTCCATAGTCAACCTGGCAATCGCAATGTTCCTCAGGGTCTGGGTCTGGGACGGAAGCTGGGGCATAGTCGCGCCAGTCGTGATGATCCTCTCGGGGATCCTCGGGCTCGTCATCCTGGTCGCTGACGAGGACAAGGAGGCCCTCGAGAGCATGACCAGGCCCTACAGCACCTACGCGGTCACCAAGGCCTACCCAGGAAGGCACCCACAAACCTCGCTCGAGGACCTGCAGAGGCAGTACACGGCGTACTCCGCCGTCAAGGCAGCGACCTCGGTATCCCTATCCGACACGGAGGCCCGCTCATGAGCTACCACCCGCACGGCACCCCGAGCTTCCGCAACCTGGTCGTGAGGCCGATGTGGATCACCCTCAAGACGGCCCTCAGGACGGTGCCATTCCTCGGCAAGCTGAAGTTCCTCAAGAGCGGATACCACGCCCAGTCCGCCGACATGCTCGACCCAGAGACGGCAAGGAGGGTGGGGGACTCCCACCCCAGCTCCGGGCAGATGTTCTCCGCGGACAGGGAAACGAGCCAGCTGATGCCGTTCGTCGAGCGACCGGTCACGGTGATGTACCCCTACGAGAGGCTCGACGACCTGGAGCCATGGCTATTCGTACCGGGCAACTACAACGGGAGGATCGGCGTGATCTGGGAGACCTGCACCGCTTGCAAGCAGTGCGTCAGGGCCTGCCCCAACGACTGCCTGCACATGACCTCGGAGGTCCGAGTCAACGTACTGGACACCGCGGAGGAGGGAGACGAGTGGCACGGGTACGGGAGCGAGATCGAGGTGGGGGGCTATGCCGCCAGGCCGAAGGAAGAATTCCACGAGATAGAGGAAGAGCACGACCTGGCCATCGACCACACCTCCGCCCCCCAGCAGTACGACTTCGCCGAGGTGATAGACATCACAGGGGAGACGGCCACGGTAAACTGGATGGACGGGTCCGGACAGCAGGACGTCGACCTATCCTCGATCAAGCCAGCGGAGCAGGACATAGTGTCCGGGAGGATAGACCTCGGCAGGTGCATGTTCTGCGGCCTGTGCATGGAGGCCTGCCCGTTCGAGTCGTTCTTCATGACCAACGAGTACGACGGGATGTCCGGCTTCTCCAGGGAGGAGCTATGGATGGACGCTGACAGGACCAGGGTCCTACCTTCGGTCCACAAGGAGAGGGTCGACATGGAGCTCGCCAAGCGAGCCAAGAAGGAGAAGCAGAAGCGGGAAAGGAAGGCAGCCAAGGCGGAGGCCTGATCATGGCCATCGACTTCGAGACCGTCATATTCGTCATCGTATCCGGGGCTGCCGTAATAGGAGCGCTGGGATGCGTATTCTCCGCCAGGGTGGCCCACTCCCTACTCTGGCTCATGTTCACATTCTTCGCCGTGGCGGGGGCGTTCCTGATGGCGAGCGCCGAGATGCTCTCAGCCATCCAGATCCTCGTCTACCTGGGCTCCGTGATGCTGGTGGTCCAGTTCGGCGTGATGCTGACCCGTCGCAGGATACAGGACGTGGAGTCACTCCCTACACTGAACGCCCTGTCGGCAGTGTCGGGCATCGGCGTATTCGCATTCATCCTGGCCCTGCTGAGGGGCGTCATGGAGCACTCCATGTGGGACACCGAGGCAGCACCCTCGCCACCCACAACCCTGGAGTTCGCAGACTCGATATTCAACGACTGGACGATGGCCACGATAATCCTTGGAGCGCTCCTGGCGATGGCCATGATCGGCGCCTCCTACCTGGTGAGGGACGAGCGGCTGATCAACCTGCTCTGGGACATGGGGGCCGAGGAATGATCGACCCCAGCTGGATCGCAGCCCTAGGGGTGATACTGTTCGGGGTCGGGCTCCTCGGGACCTTCTACCACAAGAACGCCATAGTCGTCCTGATGTGCATCGAGCTGATGCTAAACGCGGCCAACCTGAACTTCGTGGCAGCCGCCTCGCACTACGGTGACGTCAACGGGTGGGTCTTCACAGCGATCGCCATCGCGATCGCCGCAGCCGAGGTCGCCATCGGGCTCGCCATCCTCCTGTCACTGTACAGCACCCAGGGGACCATATCCCTGGATGCGGCAAGGGAGCTGAAGAACTAGGTGATCACATGGGCGAGACGGGAAACGAGTACAGGCTACTAGCACCACTCATCCCGGCCCTGCTGGTGGTCCCGATCCTGGCGGTCATGGGGGTCGAGTCCGTAGACGCGGCCTTCCTGATAGTCCTCGCGCCCTTCGTCGCGTTCCCCATCATACTCGTCTCTGGACAGCTCTACAACGGCAACAGCACGTGGAAGCAGAACCTGAAGGAGGGAGGGGTGATCGGCCTCTCCGCCCTCCTGGTCTCGCTCACCACCGCGCTGTGGATCGTCGTCGACTACCTTAGGGGCGCGAGGGAGATCACGAAGGAGTCCGGCGGCAGGGTCGCAGCCTCCTGGGGCGACTGGATCTCCTTCGACGTCCTGCTGTCCGACTACACCATGAGCTCGGGCAGGGTGATCGGCGTGGGGGTGTGGGTCGACTCGGTCACCCTGATGCTGCTGTTCGTCGCCACCTTCCTCTGCTTCCTGATCTGCTGGTTCAGCCTGGGATACATGAACACCGACCCGATCAACGAGGACAGGAACCACCGCTTCTACGCGGAGTTCGTCCTGTTCGCTATGGGGATGTTCGGGATGGTGCTGGCTGACAACTTCCTGTGGCTCTTCATATTCTGGGAGGTGATGGGGCTGTGCTCCTACCTCCTCATAGGCTTCTACTTCTGGAAGGAGAGCGCTGCATACGCAGCCAAGAAGGCCTTCCTGACCACCCGCGTCGGCGACGTCTTCCTGATGATCGGGCTCCTCATCCTCTACGACATATACGGATCCCTGGAGTTCTCGGTGATATTCGATGACCCCTCCATCAACGGCACCGTGGACTCGGACAAGCTGTTCTGGGCGCTGCTCATGCTCTTCATCGGGGCGGTGGGCAAGTCCGCCCAGTTCCCGCTGCACGTCTGGCTGCCAGACGCAATGGAGGGCCCGACCCCGGTCTCGGCGCTGATACACGCGGCGACGATGGTCAACGCAGGGCTCTACCTGGTCGCGCGCATGGTCCCGTTCGTCGACGTGGGCGCCCACGGGGTGGACGGGCTCAGCGAGCTGGGCCTGATAGTCGCTTACATAGGCGGGATCACGGCGTTCATGGCCGCATCCATAGCGTTCGTCCAGAACGACATCAAGAAGGTGCTGGCCTACTCAACGATGAGCCAGCTGGCATACATCTTCACGGGACTGGGAGTGGCTCTCTGGTTCTACAACAACGGCAAGACCGAGGCCGCGACGCTGGTGTTCGGAGGGGCCATGTTCCACCTGTTCAACCACGCCATGGCCAAGGGCATGCTCTTCATGGCCAGCGGCTCTGTCATCCACGAGGTACACCACGCCCACGACCACCTCCACGAGGGTGACGAGCACGACCACCACGACGACTTCGACCCGCAGGACATGCGGAACATGGGGGGCCTGGCATCCAAGCTGCCCGTCACGTCGGCAGCCATGATGATCGGCTCCATGTCGATAATCGGGATACCCCTGATAGGCGGATTCTGGTCCAAGGAGGCAATCGTAGCCAAGACCTGGAAGGCGTCCCTCGACTACGAGCCACTGATGTTCGGACCAGCGATCCTGGTCCTGCTGACAGCGGGCATGACCGGCTTCTACATGTCCAGGATGTGGTTCATGACGTTCGCCGGGCAGCCCAAGCACGAGGTCGTCGACCACGTGCACGAGTCCACCCCGTGGATCAAGGAGCCACTCCTCATACTCTCCGTGATCAGCGCCCTCGGCGGCTTCGGCCTAGCGGTGCTGAACGTGGTGAAGTGGCTCGCGAAGCCGTACAGCTACGACCTCGGCCTCAACGGCGAGTCGATAGGCACCAGGGTGGTGTACGAGCTGGAGCACGCCTTCCTCCCAGAGGACCCCAACCTCAGGATAGTCGGGTGGACCACGATATTCCTCTCGCTCGTCATCGGGCCGATCTTCGCCGCCAGGGTGCACGGCGGCCCCCTCAGGGACGACCAGTCCGCAGGCCCGCTGGTGTCCTGGCTGGTCTGGCTCTCGGGCAGGTTCGGCTCGCAGGACGTCAAGGAGATGTCCGAGTCCAGCCTCTCCGAGGCCCTGCACAACCGCCTCTACTTCGACCACTACTACGAGCTGGCCCTCTCCAAGACGGTCGTCCCGCTCTCCGCGTTCGCCGCATGGTTCGACAAGCGGGTCATCGACGGCGTCATCAAGAGGGTCGAGTCAAGCTCCGTCCTGGGCTCGGTCCAGATCAGGAGGGTCACCACCGGCAGGGCCAGCGACTACATCCTGATGGCGGCCGTGGGCGCGCTCTCGATATTCGCCCTGGCATGGGGGGTGAGCGGGTGATACTCACCATCCTGGCACTGGCGCCCATACTGGTCGGCCTCGTCCTGATGGCGCTGCCGCACCTCCTCCCCGAGGCCACCTCCTCGCAGGTGAAGAGGTTCTCCAGGAACATCTGCATGGGGGTCGCCCTGGCGCTGCTCGCCATCTCAACATGGGCCGCAGCCTCGTCCCTGAGCGACATCGACTGGATGTCCATCGCGTTCGGGCAGTACGAGCTCGAGAACACGCCGTTCGAGATCATACCCCAGATCGGGGTCTCCTGGCACGTGGGCGCGGACGCCCTGTCCCTGCCCATGGTGTGGCTGACCGCGCTGGTCGTCCCGCTCTCCATGCTCGTCGAGTGGGACGCGAAGAAGGGCCACTACTTCCACCCCCTCCTGCTGGTCATGGAGGGCGCCATGATCGGCGTCTTCGTCTCGCTCGACCTGTTCGTCTTCTACGTCTTCTGGGAGCTCACCCTGATACCCATGTTCTTCCTGATCCTCGT
>JAPOKZ010000046.1:0-8972 GCA_029977385.1 Methanobacteriota archaeon | reverse complement strand
TGAGCATCTATCCTCTTCTTTTCCAGATACGAGAAGTCGCAGCCAATTAGCTCTGCAACCTCGGTGGCCCTTGAGATTGCCCCCTTGTCAGGGCTGAGTATGAAATCGGGAGAAACGTACTTCTGCAGGCTCTCTGCTATCTCGGGCATAGAGCTCACTAACTCAATATCCGTTTGCATGTCTTCAAGCACCTCTGGAGCATGAAGATCCAGAATTGCGATTCCATCACAGTATTCCGATAGTAAATCCGCCACAACTCTGGCAGAAATCGACTCTCCGAAACCAAACCTCTTGTCCTGTCTAGCGTACCCATAGTACGGAATCGCCAGGAAAACACCGGGACCAACGTCACTTGTGTCACCATCCCACTCTCCTTTCAAACTGGAAAGATTGCCCCTTCTCACGTCTCTAATCGCACCAAGTAGGAATAGAGTTTGCATAATGCCCGAATCAGGGAAAGTATTGGAAACTAGAACCACCCTCTCCGATCTTACAGACCCTATAGACTCTGGAGGAATCCTCACGTAAGCCTCACCATCGGGGAATCTTCTGCTTTCTAGTGTAATATGTTCCATGCCCAGAATAGGAGAAATCCCAGATGCGATATCTACTCCTGAGGCCCCGCTCAGAACTGGCATTTGAACACAGGGACAGGCAGTCCCTTCATGATGCTTCTTGTCGTGCTAATGGCCCAATAATGGGTCAATATTGGTGGGCACGACAGGATTTGAACCTGTGACCTCCCGGTTATCAGCCGGGTGCTCCAGCCAAACTAAGCTACGCGCCCTTGAGCGTCAACGGCACGTGGGATTGTGATTTGAAGGCTACTCAAGGAGAACTCACTCTTCCTCATAGTCCTCAAAGTTCAACTTCATGTAACTGGGTAGTGTAATCAGTCTCGAAAAGGTACACTTGAGAATGACTTCATCCAGCCTAGAAGTGGTCTTTGCGAGTTGTCCACAGGGTACTGCTATTGTTTCTGGAAGACCATGTCTAGCCCTCACCATGAAATGCGGCTTGACTAACAGGCCCTTGTAGGTCCTCTTGATCTTGATCAACTCAACTACGTTACCGATATCCATCCCGTCATTATCGAGCACAGCTCTATCTAGAAGCTCATCAGGAGCATACAGATCCTCTTCGATTCTGACAGTATTTCTCCACCTCCGCTGCAACTCTCTCATTGATTTTGATAGTTTGATCCCCCCGTCAGGTCTGATGCTATGCACCAATTCCTTTGCCAGTGGTGCCAGGTCCGCTGGCTTCCTCATGAACTCACTAGCAACTTCTCCTTCGACCTTAATTCTCAGTGACTTGACAAACTCATCTCTGGGGTGGAATCTCTCTCCTACCACCACGCCAACGTGCTTGTCTCCGACGTATACGTCTCTGTGTATCATTTCCTGTATTTCGTAGTCCTCTACCATTTTTCTCCCTCAGGGAGGAGCGCATCCCCCTTGCTTCTCCTAAGCCCCAGAGGCCGGAGTGGCACTTATATTATTCGTTAATCAATACTGATAATTCAATTGAAAAATTTGAGTAATTATAAAAATTTCAATTGCAAAATTAATTTTAGTTTAATTTTTTGAATGATTATCAGAAAAACCTCTCCGTTCCTTTTCCAATTCAATTTCGCACGCGACTCTGACCAACCTCGGAGAAGATTGATGTGCATGCTCCCATGCCCATGGTTGATGGTAGGAAGCCTGCAAGTACTGAACGAAATCAGATCTTCTACAGGAAAAGCTGAGACTCACGGTCTCTCCGACTCAACCATCTCTGAGTTTCTACAAATCGATCCATCTCTAAGTAGGGCGATTGATGAGGCCTCCATCAATTTTCAAAGTCTTATTAACGAAATGGGCGAGAAATTACTTACCATGAATGAGAGCGATTTATCCTCTCTTCTCCAGGCAGACTATGTTAACTTCTACTCTGCTGCAACAGTGAATCCATATGTCGCAATAGCTGCTCGAGGTCCTTGGATTGTAACCTCTCATGGAGCAGTTATCCATGATAACGGGGGATATGGCATGCTCGGGATGGGCCATGGCCCGGACGATGTGATCCATTCAATGCAACAGAATTGGGTGATGGCAAACGTCATGACTCCCTCATTTAGTCAAAAGAGACTCTCTGACAGACTTAAGAAGGAGGTTGGGCATACTAGAGGCAAGTGTCCTTTTTCCAAGTTCGTTTGTCTGAATAGTGGATCAGAATCGGTGACTATCTCGATAAGGATAGCAGACGCGAATACCCTCAAACTTACTGGAAAGGGAGGGATCCATGAAGGAAAGCCAACCAAGATGTTGGCTCTGGTTGAGGCGTTCCATGGTAGAACACACAGGCCTGCTCAGATTTCAGACTCATGTAGTGAGAAATACGAGAAGAATCTAGCCTCGTTCAGAGAAAGAGATAATGTAATATTCGTACCCAGCAATGACCTCAATTCTCTAAATCAAGCATTCCAGCGAGCAGAAGAAGAGGGCTTCTTCATTGAATTAATGGCTATGGAGCCTGTAATGGGAGAAGGCAACCCCGGACTGTGCGTAACTAGAGAGTTCTACGATTTGGCAAGGTCTCTCTGTACGGAACATGGAAGTATGCTCATCGTCGACTCAATTCAAGCAGGGTTGAGAGGGCAAGGATGCTTGAGTATCGTTGACTATGAAGGATTCCAGGACTGTCTTGTTCCAGATATGGAGACTTGGTCCAAGGCTCTGAATGCTGGACAGTACCCACTGTCTGTCGTAGGGCTCTCAGATAGAGCTGCAGAATTGTACGTGGTGGGGATCTATGGCAATACAATGACTACGAATCCAAGAGCCCTGGAAACAGCTATTTCCACTCTAGATAGAGTCACTCCCGAACTAAGAAAGAACATCAAGGATAGAGGGGAGGAATTTGTCTCTAAGTTGAGAGAACTTTCCCAAGAGCTGCCAGGAACAATAACCGAAGTACAGGGAACAGGGCTATTGCTTTGTGCTGAGCTTGATCCTCAGAAGCTTCCTGTAGTCGGTTTTGGATGCGTGGAAGAATGGTGTAGGAAGAACGGACTCGGTGTCATTCATGGAGGTCAGAATGCTCTTAGGTTCACTCCTCACTTTGCAATTACATCCGAGGAGATAGACATGATTATTGCAATTCTGAGGGATGCACTAATTGCATTCACTTCCAAGTCCATTGAGGCAAACTAATTGATGCGTTATCATGCTCAGAAACGTGCATGTTGCGGGAATATCGGATGGTCTTAAGGAAGCACTGCAAGAGAGGCTTAAACGATCCGGCGCTACAATAGTGGAAGATCCCGATGAATCTGAAATCATTGTGGGGATTGATCAACAAGAGGATTGTGATATTGCGATTATTCCCGTAGGCTCAATACCCCCTAAATCACCGATAGTAATAGAATTGAGCGATGTAATCATTCCGAATGGAAGTAGTAGATGGGGGAATGAGGTAATGGTAGATTGGATCAGACAAATAAAAAGTGGCCGCGAACTAAAAATCGAATCTAGGAATCGGTTCTGGGTAAATGTCAGGGATGTAACTGACGCAATTTCTTACCTTTGTATGTATAATAAGGAAACAAACCTATCCGGGACCTTCAGAATGTGTGGAAGGAGGGAATGGTCTAGTAAAGACGTGATCGACGAAATAAGAATCCTCTGGGAGCGTTACAACAACTCCATCAACCACTCCCATACTGTTGAGTCTCTATCCGAAGTCCCAAGCCCTGTGAGGGGTATTAATTCTGAAAGATCAGAAACACCAGAGTTAGGGGGGCTTCATCAAGCTCTCATATCTATAGGAGCTGAAGGTTGGCATCCTCTAGTGCCAATGAGAGTCTCACTGATGGAAATGATTGCCCATACCGATTAGCGAGAATTTTTGTCACCCTGAACCTTCATTCTCACATCCTGAGCGAGATTCTTGCAACTTTGCATTACTTTCCGAACTCTGGTTCCTGCAGCATTGTTACCAGAGTCGTGCTTCTCAGCATCTCCAAGAGCTTCCGTTAATTCGTTAATCATATCCTGAATCATTTCTCTGACTGACATAACTCAAGCCGGAAAATGTGGGCTAATAGGCGTTTCTCCGGCACTAATCTGACTTGCTTGCGAATAAGTCGGAACCTAGGAGGGGGAGAATAAGGCTCGCCTCACCCTCAACGACAATCTGATCCGCATTGGGGCGAATCTTGCCCCATGAAATCGCCTCCTTGAGCCTAGCCCCCGAGAGAGACCCATCGAACTCTGGTGCGGTTGTGATTGAAACTGCTGAATCCATGCCTGACTCTTGTCTGAACTGGTTCCACCAGATTACATGATGCTTGGAGATGCCCCCTCCTACCATCAGGCCATGGCTTTCATCTGCTGTCCATATCAAGTCAGATAGAATCTGTTCGTCCGCTAGAACGTCAATCATGAAATCCGGACTTCTTTGCCTGTGCATGAATAATTGAGAACCTATCGAGCCATCGGTGATTCCCGGTATTACCATGGGAATCCTATTCTTAGCAACCCAGTGAAGAAGAGAACTCGGGTCATCTATCCTGTCGCCAATAGCCCAGCATAGTTCCACCGAACCAAAGCCTCTCCAAGGGCTTGTATCGTTTGCAGATTTCCTTTCCTCCTCAATCTCTTCTAGCCAAGGAAGTAAGACCCTCTCTAGAATCTCTCCATAGCACTCATTGGGGATTACCACATTTCCAAGTCTATTCAGCCCCTCCTCAGCCAGAGCAACGTCATCCAGACTGAAGTCTCCATGGAAGTAATTCCTGTATACTCTGGCTATGTCATGATCGAGCGTCCCACATGTGGTTATGACTACGTTGTATGCTCTCCTCTTCAGTGCCTCAATGAAGAACCCCCTGGTTCCTGTAGCACAAAGGCAGGCCGGGAATGATAGCCAGTTGAGAACTCCATCTCCTTCGGTTCTTGAAATGGCTTCTCTCATGATATCTCTTGCCCTGGCCAACTTCGATGCGGTGAAACCACCGGCTCGACCCATCTGATCTATCAGCGAACCCACATCTGCTACTCTCGAAAAATCATAGTCCTCGACTGGGATTTCGAAATCATCTCGCGAGTACCCAACCATGGTACCCGCACAACCCTCTGGGCTTCAATTGGTGGTATTCCTAATTCTGTATATCCTGTCTCTCAGCTCCGCTGCTCTCTCGAAGTCCAGCCTGTCGGCAGCCTGCCTCATCTCCATCTCAAGTCTGGAAATGACACCTGCCTCTCCATCACTATCATCAGAATCCATTTCTTCTTCATCGATCCACTCTGGCTGACTTACGTTTTCTAGAACTGAGTCAGAGTTATTCCATACACCAGCACCCAGTCCGAATCTCTTTGCCAGCCCTTCAAGGCCCTTCTTTCCTGGTGGCTTGGCGACCATTCTCTTACCACCATCACTTCCCCTTCCAGCTACTCCAGAGAGAAGATCCTCCACCTCAGCCCCCATTACCGGCAAGGCCTTTTCGATGGTCTTGGGGACTATTCCATTTCTTTCGTTGTGGCCTCCCTGTACCCGTCTCCTTCTCACTGTCTGACTGATGGCAGCTTCCATTGACGGTGAGACAGAATCGGCATACAGAATTACAGAGCCATTCACGTTCCTAGATGCTCTCCCAATGGTCTGAAGAAGGGATCTTTCGTTCCTGAGGAAGCCCTGCTTGTCCGCATCAAAAATTGCCACAAGAGAAACCTCGGGAATATCTAGACCTTCTCTCAGTAGGTTAATTCCCACGATCACATCAATCAGGCCCAACCTGAGTGCCTTGATTATCTCGGTTCTCTCTAGTGTATCTATCTCGCTGTGTAGGTAGTGCGCCTTGACCCCCATTCCTTCAAGGTACTCGGCAACTTCCTCAGCGAACTTGATCGTCATGACGGTTACCAGCACTCTTTCGTCTCGACTAATCCTATCTCCAATCTCGCTGAGAAGATCCTGTACCTGACCCTCGGTACTTCTAACCTCTATCTCGGGATCTAGAAGTCCAGTGGGTCTAATCTCCATCTTAGCTATTCCATCTATGTTTTTCAGTAACTCTTCCATGCTCTGCTTAGTTTCTGGGCTCCTAACTTCGGACTTTCTCGCTCCTCCTCCGCCATCCACATGCATCAGCCCTTCGGGCACCTCTTGACCTGTCACCTCTGCTAGGTGCCTCAGTTCTCTCTCTCCTGGGGTGGCACTAACGTAGACCATCTGGGGTACTAGAGTTTGGAACTCGTCTATTCTAAGTGGACGATTATCATATGCAGATGGGAGTCTGAAACCATGATCTACCAGATTCTTCTTTCTTGAGAAATCTCCCCCGTACATTCCTCCTACTTGTGGGAGTGTGACGTGGGACTCATCCATTATCACAAGATAACGATCGACCCCTCCATGGAATTGCTCTGCATTGCTGGCGAAGAAGTCCAGAAGGCAGTATGATCTCTCACCCCTGATACGTCCATCGAAGTGCATCGAATAGTTCTCGACCCCTTTGCATGAACCAACCTCATCCAACATCTCTAGATCGAATCTAGTTCGCTGCTCCAGTCGATGTGCCTCGATACCCCTATCTTTTGTTTCGAACCACTCCAATCTATCATCCAACTCTTTCTCAATATCCTCCAGTGCTTGGTTGAACCTGTCCTCGCTGGTCATGTAGAACTCTCTTGGATGGATCCACGCCTCTTCGAACTCATCTAGAGTCTCCCAAGACACTGCTTCGCACACTTGTATCCTCTCAATCCCTTCCCATCCGAATTTGACTCTAATTGGGTCGTCCCTACTTGGCATCCATACGTCAAGAACCTCCCCCCTTAGTCGAACGTCCCCTCTGGTTATCTCGCGGGTGGTTCTTCGATACTGCAGCTCCACCAGACTCCTGACTACATCCTGGGGGTCAGCAGTTTGTCCTACGTGGAGCCTCAGGTGATTCTGCTGGAAGACCTCTGGTGGGTTTAGACCGTAGATTGTAGATACCGTCCCTATTGCGATCACATCTGGTCTAGAAACAAGAGACGCTACCGTCGAGAAGCGCTCTTGCTCTATTCTCTCATTCATCTGAAGCTCCTTGTCTATGTAGAGGTCTCTCCCAGGGATGTATGCCTCAGGTTGGTAGTAGTCGTAATAGCTAACGAAGTACTCAACTGAGTTATCCGGAAACAACCCTGACATCTCCTGCCAGATTTGACGTGCAAGTGTTTTGTTGTGAGAGAGGATTAGCGTAGGGAGCTGCATTCTCTCAATTATCTTCGCCATTGCGAATGTCTTCCCAGAGCCTGTGACACCAAGAAGAACACATCTTTCCTGACCCTCTTCGATCTGTTTTACAAGTTTGTCAATGGCCTGCTGCTGATCACCCGCGCTATCATACTCTGACTGAAGAATGAACATATTTACACCTGATATTGTCAATCCTCATGATTAACCTACGTAAACCATACTCCCTAGAAGGGCCCAACCAGTCAGCATAGAAGAAAGGAATAGTGTCTTCTGGTAACTACGCATTTCTTCCGCAGAATTAGAAGAAGATTCGGCACCCCTAGTCATGACAAACAGGTTTACTAAGCCCATCAGAAGGACCGTGAGCATCCAAACTGGTGAACTAAACCTGCCCGATTCGGTGAATTCATGCATCCCAGCTAGTAGGAAGCAAACACCCCATCCGATTGTCAGAAATACACTTAGATTTCTAGTCGCCATACTTCCAAAGCTTGCTGGGAACGACTTTATTCCCTGTTTCCTATCAACTTCCTTGTCCATCAGAGCGTAATTGACATCGAATGCTGTAATCCAAAGGGCAACTCCCAGTGAAATGAAGAAAACTTCGGGGAACCAAAGAAACTCTAGTTGCTCCTGCCCTATTCCGATAATTGCCTCCCACCCATGATGGTCAGCAGCGATTGCAACCCATGCACCCGCTGGTGCAAGAGCGAGACAGAAACCAATCCAGAAGTGACACAACCATGAGATTCTCTTCATGTACGGGTATATCACAAAGGCCACTACAGGGAGCCAAGACATCTTCAATGCCACCTCGTTCAGCATCCAAGCAGCAAACAGGAGCATTCCAAGGAATAATCCTGAGAGCATCCAGGCCGCTTGAATTGTCATTGTTCCTGACGGAAGATGTCTTGAGGAGGTCCTCGGGTTCTCAGCATCGATTTCTCTGTCAATTATTCGATTTAGCGCCATCGCAAGTCCTCTGGCTCCAATTGCTGCAACAATGATCCAAAACCCATCGAACACCTCACTACCAAACTCATTGTCTGCCAGTACGAAACCAATCAGAACGAATGGTAGTGAGAATAACGTGTGCTCGATTTTAACGAACTCAAGAATCTCCCTAGCACCCATATCAGATCCTCTGAGAAAGCCATGCATCGACTCGACTAACCATCTCTGGATCATGGAGGGTGACAGCAGGCCATCTTCGAACCGGAAGAGGACCATCGTCGGACGGTATTGGAATCGTTGCATCCCAAGCTACTCTAGTACCCGACTCGTCGAAGTGAAGATCCCTGCCCACGTCGAATCTGCAGAAAAGCTGCCAAAGAAGCCTTCTCTTCCAATCTTCATGTTCCAGATTAGCGTCTGAGTCCGTGATGAACAGCCACTTTAGACCTCTCGCAGACCCTAAGCTCCAGATAGAATCTCTAATTGCTGAAATCTTCTCTCTTTGAAGGCGCGCCAAGTGATTATCAGTCTCTTCCACACTCTCTTCTGGACTAGGGCTGCCTTCAACTTCGGTGGTGACTACCATCATTGAAGGACGCATCATTCTAGCCTGCACCACACCCTCAATCGCAGATGCTGAGATTGCCAGTGATTCACCAACGCTGCTCTCCATTGGTCGATCAATCGGATCCCCTTCTGGCGGTGTCGTCGCATCGATGATCAACTTGTCATGGACATTCTCCCATGGAGATGTGTGAGCCAAAGAGTCAGCGACCATACCCTTCAGTGTG
>JAPOKZ010000017.1:0-22529 GCA_029977385.1 Methanobacteriota archaeon | reverse complement strand
TGGTATTGGTGCCGGGAGCGGGACTTGAACCCGCGACCTTCGGATGACTCAGGCATCTCGAAGGGGGCCTACGGCGTGAACGTGCCTTTCGGCTGCCCTATGAGTCCGACGCGCTACCAACTACGCCACCCCGGCATAGCATTAGGGCGAGCGAAGAGCCCATTTGAGCATTGCCGGTGATTATCCTTTGACAATCGCTTCACACGCAGGGTTGATGTGTCGCCTTCCCTCGCCATAACCATCATGGTCGATGTCGATACAGCCCTTAGGGCCAGCGCGTATTCTGGCAAGAAGGGCAGCGCGTCCAAAGGAGGGGGAAAGAAGTCCTCGGCCCTTGAGCCGTTCGACCCTTCTTCGCATGCAGAGAAGGAGAAGGCAGATGCCGTCTCCATGTGGATCGTGATCATCTTCGGAATCTCGGTTGCATTACTGATGAGATTCTACATGATGCCTGGCATGAATGGGACTAAGCAGATACTATGGTTGCTACCTGTACTGATGATAACCCTATTACGGCCTATTCATCAGGCCTTTGTCCCATCAAGATTCTTTGAGCTATACACAACGGGTAATTGGGTAAGATCCTCATTCCTGTATATTTTCACGTGGCTCGCTCTTTCATTTGCGCTGGTCAATCCTCCTCTAGCCGACATTGCTGCACCCCATCTTGCTGGAGCAATAGACATTGCAACCACTGAGGGGATATCGGACTCGGACTTGGACGGCTCGATATACGAAATCAGGATTTCTCAGGATTCAGTTCCGATTTTGCTTGGACTGGCCGTAAGAGACAACGTTGACGCTGAGAATTCAACCATGAATCTAACAATCCAAAAGGTCGGCCAAATGGAGTCGATAGTCAGCGTTTCTGGGTTAGTGTCAGATATAGCATCCAATGGCCCCTCTGATACTTTCGACTCCGTTGATGATGATGAATGGGTAAGGGGGCTTAGGAAGAACTCACTTACAGGCGGTTATCTGGGTCCGAAGGTTTCTCCGCACTCACAGGATATCTCCATGGCTTGGGACCTCTGTCCAAGCGGATGCGGTCCCGGAGACTATCTGATTCAGATTTCACTGACGGAGACCAATGATATGGTTCCTTGGCAAGACGGGGAAAACACCTGGGAGAGTGAGTACACCCTCAGAATTTTGCAGTCATCCTAATTTCCAAGCATTCCACAGATTCTAGCAGCCATCGCATCCAGTTGAAGGGACTCGCCGCCTCCTTCTACCATCCTGAAATCACATTCCGCCATAGCTTCTGTAACTTTCAACTTCTGGGGCTCGTCAAGGAATGTGACTTTACCAAGCTCTCTATGAAGTTGGTTTACAAGGTCAGTACCAGCAAGTCCGAAGCGATCTAGAATTTCCCTCATTCTTCTCCTAGCAGGCTGGAAACCATCCTCCTTACAGGCAAGGAAGAATCCATGCAATTCCTCCGGAGGAGCTGTGGCCGTTGTTTCGTAAACGAGGTCCCGTGTTACGTGAGGGTCGAGTGATGCAGCCACTTGGAGAGAAGTAATTGCCTTCCTTAGATCCCCCAGGCTAACATCGGCAATCGCTCTTGCAGCCTCTCCCTCTAGTTCGACTCCTTCACTTTTGGCTACTTCCATGACCTTCTCCAGAACCTTTTCGCTATCTAGTGGCCGGAATCTGAATACTGCGCACCGGGATTGTATCGCCTCCACAATCTTGGAAGAGTAGTTGCAGGAAAGAATGAATCTACAGGTTTCCGCAAATTGCTCCATTATTCTCCTAAGAGCACCTTGGGCGTCAGAGGTCAAAGCATCGGCTTCATCAAGAAAAATTACCTTGAATGAAGTTCCCGGCATCGGTGCAGTTCGGGCAAATTGCTTGACCTTGGTACGTATCGATTCCAACTTCCTCTCATCACTGGCATTCATCTCCAACAGGTTACTCCTGAAACCATCTCCGAATACATCCCTCGTTAGTGCAAGAGCAGCTGTGGTCTTTCCTGTCCCGGGCGGGCCAGCGAACATTAGGTGAGGGAATGTTTTCGACTCAGAGTAGGCTCTCAACCTGTCCACAACCGCCCTCTGGCCCTTCATCTCGCTGACCGAACGAGGCCTGTGCCTCTCAACCCACAACTCACTCATGATGACCTAACTCAACCCGTTGGCGGGCGTCCTTGAAGGTTGGGGAAGCAAATCCAGAATCAGTAACTCTCTTCTTGAGAGGGGAAGGTGCCTCCCCTTACATCGCCGATGTAATCTCTAACTGCCTTGTCTACAGCAGCGCCCACGTCAGAGTAGCGTCGTAGGAATCTAGGTGAGAAATCCTTGGTAATCCCAAGCATGTCGTGTAGCACTAGGACCTGTCCATCGCAGTACGGACCGGCACCGATTCCGATGGTAGGGATGTCCAACGATTCACTGACCTTCTTGGCTAGATCAGCCGGAATCTTCTCGAAGACAATCGAGAAGCAACCCGCCTCCTGTAGCGCCATTGCGTCTTCCATCAATTTGTTTGCCTCCTCTTCCTCCTTCGCTCTTACCGAGTAAGTCCCGAACTTGTAAATCGATTGAGGGGTCAGGCCAAGATGGCCCATGACGGGTATTCCCGCAGTGAGGATTCTTTTCACGGAGTCTACTATTTCCTTGCCACCCTCGATTTTGACTGCATGGCCGCCGGACTCCTTCATTATCCTGATAGCACTCTTTAGTGCTAGCTTCGAATCGCCTTGGTAGCTTCCGAATGGCATGTCCACCACTACTAGGGCCCTGTCCACTGCATTGACCACACACTGAGCATGGTAGATCATGTGCTCCAATGTGATGGGTACCGTGGTATCATTCCCGGCCATTACGTTAGAAGCAGAGTCCCCAACAAGTATCACGTCCACCCCGGCTCCGTCAACTAGCCTTGCTAGGGAGTAGTCATAGGCGGTTAGCATTGCTATTTTTTCACTCGAGCGCTTCATTTCCTGCAATATGTGCGTAGTTACCTTCTTCGCTCTGCTGGAAACCAATCTCTCACCCGCAGTACCTCCAGTACGGTTGCTGACTTCAACCATACGCCCGAAGTTTCAGACCTCTGGCTCAATCTCTTGGGCAACCTCGAGAAACTCTTGGATACTGATCAATCCGTCTTTATCCGCGTCTCCTTTGCTGAAAACATCACCAATCAATTGGTTCCCTCTACGATTTCTGGTTTTCGAGAGAACTATGGCGTCGTCAGGAATGTTTGGACCGCCTCCCTCGATATATCCTAGAGACTTGAAAGCATATACGAATTTGTCCAGATCCAGGTCCCCTTCACCTTCCGAGTCAGCTTCGTAGAAGGCAGCGAATAACCTACGCCTCTCGACTTCATCTGCATCAGTAAACATCATCTTTGCAGTTTCCCAAGGAGTAATCTGTGACTCCACCCTTCTCACCCCATAGCCCTTGTAGATGATCAAGCCCAGAACTATTGCCGCCGAGGCCCCCACTAGAGATTTCGAGCCCATTAGATAAAGCAAGCCCCCACCTCCGAAAATTCCGAACAACTGTACTGCTGGGTACAGTGGCCATGGCGTCTTCCACTGGGGGTCGTACCATTTGTGGGAATCTGCTGAGGTCCTAAGTACGATTACGCACCCATTGATGAGCATGAAGATCATTATCTTGAATCCTGAGGCTAGTTCCGCGACATCATGAACAGGCAGGAAGGTTATCGCTAGTCCCATCGCCGCCCCTGTCCCAATTATCGCCCAATGTGGGGTTCCAAATCTCTGATGAACACTCTCAAGGAAGGGGGGTAACAGATTATCCCTGGACATCGCAAACGGGAATCTCGAAGAAGCAAGTATTCCTGCTAAAGCCATAGAAGTCATTGTCACAACAGCAAGAATCGCAGCGATTTTTCCTACCGTCTCTCCTCCTACTGCCTCCGCGAAGATGTATATCGGATCCTCACTAGCACCGTGTTCACCGTGCATGTAATCAGATGGACTGACTGCAGCAGCCATTACCAAGGTGACAGATACGTATAGAAGACAGCTGAATAATAGCGAAAGAAGGATCCCATAGGGGAGGTTCCTTTCTGGATTCTTGACCTCGCCGCCGACTGCAGCGATTTTGGTAACTCCGGCGTATGAAACAAACACGAATGCGGAAGTAGCCGCAACATCCTCCCAACTACCAAAAGAATCTCTTGAAGAAACTGCACCCCAATCCAGATCATGGTATGCAATCGCATAAGCGCACAGGGCCAATAGGTAGGCAGCGGAAAACATAACGATAGGAATCTGAATCTTCTTGATCCTCTTGACTCCTAGGATGTTTATTCCAACGATGATTCCGAGGAGTAGGATTGCAGCTGCCTCGATATCAATGTCCATGCCCAGTAAATCCTCAATTACCCAGAGATAAGCTTTGAAGCCAATCAATGCGAATGCAGACTTTAGCATGAAATTGGCCCATAAACCAAGACCAGCTATTGTTCCGACGAGGGGGCCAAAGGTCTTCTGGACGTAAACGTATGAGCCACCTGAGGTTGGCATTGCTGTCGATAACTCCGACTTTGATACAGCACCAGGAATTACGAGAAGGGCCGCAACTAGGTACGCAAGCCAGATACCTCCAAGTGGATTCTCCCCACCTCCAAGTTCTAGCATGGCTAGAGCAGGAAGTACGAACAGCCCGGAGCCTATCATTGCCGACAAAGAGATGATAATCACTGAAAACAGTCCTAACTTCCTTTCAAGACCATCAGAGTCAGAATCCTTGGGATTCAACACTATTCCGGCGAGGTCCTCCGGACCGTAGTGATGCATGAATTGGCGGCTCCACCACCTCCAGTTGAAGGTTCTGTATACCCAACGGTTAGATACTCACTCTTGACCCAAGATGCATGAGTGACACAATTGAGCATGGCACAATTGCATCCGTGCATTACACTGGAACCTTTGCAGAGGGGGGCGAATTCGATAGTAGCAGAGGAAAGGATCCTTTGGTTTTCTTAGTTGGCTACGGTCAGATGATTACTGGCTTCGAGAGAGAGATGCTGGGGGCAAAGGTGGGAGAGAAGAGAGAGTTCACTCTGGCACCTGAAGATGCATACGGGGAAAGAATCGAGGATGCTATTCAGAAGATTGAGAGGGGAAACTTTCCAGAGAGCATGGAACTCGAAGTGGGTATGGTCGTAGGGGCCCAAAGCGATCAGGGCCCGATCCAGTTCACTATAGTCGAAATGGACGAAGAAGTAGTCACTGCTGACTTCAATCATCAAATGGCAGGCAGGACTCTTCGATTCGAAGTCGAAGTTGTGGATATACGGGCGGCTTCCGAAGAAGAACTGGCGCATGGGCACGTGCACGGTCCCGGTGGCGCACATCATTGAATTATTCAGAAGAGTTATTTCCTTCTCCAATAATCCAATCAGGATGGGGAGACAAGTAGCGCTTACAGTCACCCTGCTGGTAGTCGCCTCACTTACTGGGTGCTTCGGAGCAGGATCCGGGGACAGCATCTTCGGAGAAGATGGCGATAATGAGCCTCTTCGGATAAATCACATTCAGATGAAGGGAACTCATAACTCGTACCACGTGGAACCACTTATTTCTCCCACTAGGGAGTACATGTATACTCACCAACCCCTCGACTTGCAGGCATCCGAACAAGGAGTCAGGCAGTTCGAGTTAGATGTTTGGTGGGACATAAGAGAGGGCCTCAGAGTTTACCACAACCAATACGACTCCGGAACAACATGCCCCACATTCGAGGATTGCTTGGGGACTTTGCTACAATGGTCCAACGAGAATCCTATGCACCACCCCCTGTTCATCTGGGTCGAGCCCAAGGACTGGCCCGAGCAAGCTGCAGATGTTACAACCACTCTGGAGATTTCCGGTCTACTGGACGATATAGAGCAGGAGATTTCGGATTATTGGCCCCTGAACAAGACCATCACTCCCGATGATGTTAGGGGTGACCGTGAAAATCTTCGCGATGCGGTAGTAGACAATGGCTGGCCCCTGCTAGAGGCGAGTAGGGGGAAGGCTGTCTTCGTTTTGTTAGCAAGGGGTGAGGCGAGAGATCTGTACTCCCAAGGATTTCCAGGATTAATCGGAGCTAGGATGTTCACTCTCTCCGATGAAGGTAGCACCGAAGCTGCAATATTCTCAATCGCCGATCCAGTGGGCAATGGGGACGACATATCCAGATTGGTTAGTGAGGGGTACATAGTTCGAAGCAGAGCAGACAGTGGAGGGGAGGAGGCAGACAACAATGACACCTCGAGGAGGGATGCCGCACTTTCAGCTGGTGCGCACAGCATTTCCACAGACTATCCAGCAGAGGTAGATGGGATAGACTACTGGGTCTCTATTCCCGGGGGTAACCCAAGTAGGTGCAATCCCGTATCGTCTCCTTCATGGTGTACTTCTGATCGCATTGAGGACTTAGCTCTATGATTACGCCCTTGCAATGACCTTCAACTCAATGGCAATAGAAGTTGGAAGAGCCTCGACTGCTACGGTCGTCCTTGCTGGAAGAATCTCTGAGAAGTACTCTGCATAAACCTCGTTGTAGTCTTGGAAGTCTCTTTCCATATCTGTGAGGAAGACTAGGACATCTACGATATTTTCCAGACCAAGCCCGTACTCTTCGAGAATAACTCTGATGTTACTGATCACGGCATGCGTCTGTGCTCTGATATCATATTCCAGAGGTTTGCCATTATCGTCTTTTGTTGGTCCCCCGGGTATTTCGTTCGTACCAGGCTGTCGAGGCCCCATGCCACTAACATAGACTAGATCCCCAACTCTCCTTAAGTGTGGATAAGCTCCAACTGCAGAGGGGCCTCCCTCTGCAATGAAGGCTCCGTCCTCACTCGTTAGCTTACCAGCCGCGTTGCGTCCAACTACTGCCCCTACGACTCCCCCCACAGGGCCGCCAACTGCGACTCCAGCAGCAGCTCCTATGGCACCTCCAGCGGATTTAGCAAGTGACTTCCCGACCTCATCGTAAATCTTCTCAATCGCATCAGCAGGAGCAGAGACAATCTCTTCGACTATCTTATTCCTTTTCTCGTCTGTTGTCATTCGGCCTTCCTCTTCCATCAGAGGTCCCCCGTATCCAGTACTCCACGATCCCCATGGTAGTGTTCGACATCATCCTCATCGAACTCCTTGTCTCCCACAGAACCTTTGGATGGTGTAAGAACAACAACGGCCCCCCCGGATCCATGAAGTGCCTCGTAGGCCAAAACTTCGCCAGTGTAGTTGTTATGCTGGCCCATTGTTGCGGACATCCACCAGGCTGGCTTGTACGCGACGACCTTTTGTACTCTGATCTGCCCATGAATCTCTCGAGAAAGCTGACTTAAATCCTCGAGCCTACCGTCCCCGAAGAACTCGAGAATTTTCTTGTTCCACTCATCATCTTTGGCCGAGTGTATTCTGTCCTCTACAGGGTCAATATGTTCTGTGAACATCCTGTTTGAAAGGCTGGAAACTACCACTACAACTGCCTTCTTTCCCTGAGAACCAATAGCATCACGTGCAGACTTCCCCAGAACTATTGTCTCTGCTCTATTTGCATACATGTTACTGGATACGATGCATGCGGGAATTCTGTTATCTGGATTTAGAAGTTTGAGCGCTACAATAGATCCTGTATCAATTGGGAAACCATCGTAAGACACTGTTCTCGATTGTAGGCCCCTTGACTCTGCGGACTCTTTGAATTTCTCAGCAAACTCTGTGTCCATCTTGAACTTGTATGGCATGCTACCCAAGTAGTGGAAGTCATCGTCCACATGAACCCATTCTGGCTCGGGATGTGCCTGTATCTGGTGGCCAATGATGCTGGGCCAAGTTGTGGAGTAAACCAGAATTAGATCTGCTTCGCTTTCCTCGATCCTTTTCCTGCATGTATCGAATGCTTCTCTTAGCTTCGCATAGCCATCACTTGCATCCGGAGAAAGAAGTGGCTGGGGGTGTGGGGGGCAGTAAATACCGAAAAGAATCTCTGGATCTGTCAATTAATCACCTCAGAGAACTATCTCTCTCGTAGCCTCTAATGGGTCCCAAGCGGCGATCAGGTTGCCTGTACCTATCACGGACTGGTATCCGTAAATCTCAGCAGGGTAGTCTGGATATCCCATGGCTGCCATCATCCAAGTGAGGCCTCCAGCTTCAGTCTCAGCAATCGTCTGCTCCGTGAATTCTGGCATTATGTCGATCACTTCTCTCATCTTTCCATCTCTCATCAGGTCTACCAGTTTCATGTCCCATACGTATTGGCTGTGATTGTAGATGTGCTCTCTACTCATATCCTCTGGGAGGGGGGACTCAGTTACGAAGTGCCTATGGGATAGGCTATGACTACTGATTAGTACCACTTTCTTCCCACTTTCTTCTATTGCCTTTGAGCATGCCACTCCAAGAGCACTGGCCTGTTCATTCATTACTTCAGGTGAGTAGTAATGTGCATTGCGATTACTGCTTATCGTAACGAGGGGCTTGTCCCACTCTGGATTGAGCATATGGCATGATGTGATTGTCCCATAGTCAATTCTGAAGTCTGGGTTTCGCATCATCTTAGTAATAATCCCGGATTCTCCAGCAACATCACACATCTTCTCTGCTAGTTCTACATCTACTGAGATGTCGTAGTTGAAACGGAAGAGATTAGGAAATACGGGATCAACAGACTTGGACTTGAACTGCGGTAGTCCCAGGAAATGAGTTCCGATGTAAGTCTGCCAGTGTGGGGTGAAGATGACCATTGCATCGTAATCAATCGATTTCAGTTTCCTTGCGAGTCTATTGTAGCCCCACCTGAGTGTCTCCCATCCTCCTTCTGCGAAAGCCTCGTTCTGCTCTGGATTCTCCGCATAAACCACATGCGGCGGATGCGGTGCGAGGCATCCTAGTACTATCTCTCCCTTCTCCATGTTCTCCTGAGGTCGAGAAATCTAAAGAAAACCTTCCGGCCATCCTAATAGACTTCATGGGGAACCTCTTGGACGGAATGTCATGAAGTGGGACGAACCTCCTCTTTGGCCTGTGGCCGTGCCGAGCTTAGTCGGATTCGTAGTAGCATGCATTCCATATCTGGTTACAGGGACACCTCAGTTCATGGAAGGCAAACTAATTTCTCCATTTATCGTACTGGTGACTCTAAGCCCTCTCCTATACTTCTCTCCTGAGCCGACTGGGGGCAAGCCAGAGTTGATACTAGGGGCTAATGTTGGGATGTTCTTTGCTTTCTTCCCCCAAGCAGTCTTTTTCGTTTGGTTCATCATTGTCATTCTGATATGGCTATCTCAGTCATTGTATGTTTGGAGGAGGAATTACCCGGCTTTCAGAATCGGGACTTGGATTGGATTAGGAGCAATTTCTGGTTTATTCATCGGGGGTCTGTTTGGACACCTCATCCTTGTATGACGAGATAATTCCCCCAATCACAAGACCAAATATCGCGAAAGATGGGATGGATGAAAGGATCGCAGTCCAGATTAGATCACCATCCACGTATTCAATCGTAATTCTTACCTCGCCAACTCCCTCGTCTCCTTGGTTAGAAACTAAAACGTAATGCCCATCGAATATCGTTGGAGTCTCAACCTCAACTAGGTAAGCATCTCCAGGGGTTAGGACTTGAATGCCCTGCCCAGAGAATGCTGTCCAGTCGATCCTTCCATCTCTAGCATGCTCTTCGACCATGTCTCTGTGTATGATTAGAACCTCTACGTTCTCTTCTCCTACATTTATCGCCTCTACCTCGGCCGGGTGCCACAAACTGTGTACCTCGATCACGTCAAGGTTAACATCTCCAGGCCCGACTCTCATTGTAGGCTCATTTCTGTCTGTCCCGGGACCGTCCACTATGACAAATGCCAGTATCAGGGTACCAATTATGGAGAATGCTGCAGCGGTGTAAGAAACACCCCTAGTATAGGAAAGTGAGGCCCAACCACCTTCTCTTAGATTCCTAAGCCTGGGTTGTATGTCATGAGCGAATAGTGCGCATATTACGGCAAGAACCACTCCAGGGAAGACATCCGAAATCCAGTGAATTCCCAGATATTGTATACTGAAAAGATAGATCGGGATATTTGCTGCTACGAATAGGTCAAACTCCCTATGCCGCCATTCTGCCATTGTTAATCCAAGATCCCTGACATGGAGCCTATTGATGATCAGCAGTCCGAGCGGAAGGCCAACATGAAGACTAGGGATGCCATTGTCCAGCGGGTCTACTTCGGTGAAGAAGAATAGGTTCCATGACTCATGGTACATGATGGCATCCATCCCGGGTAAGAATGAGGACGTTACCTCGACGTTGAAGAAGAGGTATAGTGGGATAGCTAGCACGTAGACTATCGAGTAGTTCAGTACCGCCTTGTCGGCCATGACCTCATCTCTGCTTAGGATGTAATACATCGGACTGAACCAAATTAGGAACAGATAGACGAAGAGATAGTGGAATGAGAGTACATCGCTAAGCATGCCGTTACGGAAACTTTCCTGGACCCAGAGAGTAAATTCTCCTTCTAATCCATGAACATAGTGAGTGAAACCCCCCACTCGTGGTTTTATCGCCTCGTTGTGTTGGTCAATGAAGGCCTTGAATCCGTACATAATAACATAAACAGAAATATGCCACTTGTACCCCTTTTCCTTGATTTCTCCAAGTAAGCCCGAAAGTTCTACTCTCATCTCAGGCTCATCCCTGGTTAGCACCCTCTGGATCGGAATAGTTAGCAGCAGTATTGCGCCCATCACCGTCTCATACGGTCCGAAAGGCCACTCCATGGTGGGACCGTTTGCCATCGAGTCATGAAACTTACAGTTACCGAGCAATCGTCCACGCCATTACTTGCTCCCCAACCCATAAGTCGAGATACTCTCGGCGCATTGTATGGATGGGCACGATCTCTGGCTATCTCAATGCGAAGAAATAGGCTTCACTCCATCTCCTCGGAAGTATGAGGATGGGACTCGAACGTCGCATGACGCCGCTGATCAACTGGGATGCGAAGTAGCCCATATCGCCAAATCAATAGTCTTCGAGGGAGAGGATGGAGCAGTAATCGTAATCACATCAGGATCTAACCGGGTAGAAAGAAAGAGGAAACTGAAACGTATTCTTGGATTCAAGCCTGGGATGGCTAGTCCAGAATACGTTCTGGATAGCACTGGTTACGCCGTAGGAGGCGTTCCACCATTCGGACACACAAATCCTGCCACAGTACTGATGGACGAGGATCTTTTGCAATACGACTTGGTTTGGGGGGCGGCGGGAACCGCTCAGACAGTTTTCCCGATCACTCCCGAGAAACTCAGAGAAGTCTCTGGGGCTAGAGTAGGAGATGTGAAGCAGTAGATGGAGGGCGCTGTTTCCAAGCTCACTGCTGCTGCTTCCCGATTGAGGGATGAATCCCAATCGATAGCCAGGAGAATGGTGTTGGAAGGAGTTGTAGATCTTGTCTACAACCCCCTGAATTACGCATGGGATGTTCATGAGGAGTTCATTAGAAGGACTGGTGGCAATGGTGCGAGGTGCATTCTTCTAGGGATGAATCCAGGCCCACATGGGATGGGTCAGATGGGTATTCCCTTCGCGGCAACATCTGTCGTTAGAGACTTGATTGGCATAACTGGGATACCAGTTTCAAAACCTGAGAAAACCCATCCCAATAGGCCTGTAAACGGCCTCAAACATCCTAAGGAGGAGGTCTCGGGAACCAGACTGTGGGGACTACTTGAGCATCGATACGGGAACATCACTAAGATATCTCGGGAGGTCTATGTTGTCAACCACTGTCCACTGATGATACTGAATGGCCCGAGAGGTACTAACGTAACTCCGAACAATATTGCAGGACCTGTTGTAGACGATCTGATGGAGATTTGTGATGAGCATCTTGCGGAGGTCGTAGATGCATTGGGGGCTAGGAAGGTAGTTGGAATCGGGAAGTACGCCGAGAAGAGAGCAATTTCTGCCCTGAGTGGCTCCGGAGTTTCGATAGAAACATGCTGGCACCCGTCTCCAGCTTCCCCTCTGGCAAATAGGAACGGAGGTGCCGATTGGAGGGCAAACATCAGCAAGGTCCTGCCCTGAAGGTTGTTTTTGCAACACTTAATTCCCTAGACAACAGTTAAGTTTCAATCTGAACTCAAAAAAACCATGTCGGCGAAGACAACTCCCGAATACCTAATTGAAAACGCAGAAAAATACCCCAACGAGGCAGCCATCTCATCCAAGGACGAGAATGGAAACTGGGACACGACCACTTGGTCCGAGTTCAAGGACGATGTAGTCGCACTTTCGAAGGCCCTCATTGCCAATGGATTTGATACCGGAGATAAGCTAAGCATTTACTCCTACAATCGAAAGGAGTGGTATTCAGCATACTCAGCCGCTAACATGTGCAATGGTGCGGCCGTCGGGGTATACCACACATGCTCTCCGGAGGAGGTCGAATGGGTCGTGGGCAACTCCGATTCCAAGGTGGTCTTCGTTGGTAACAACCCGATGGATGGGGGGGATGAAGGAAAGATGTGCTCCCATCGCTTGAACGAGGCACTGCCCTCGTTGGACAAGGTCGAGGTCGTCGTCGTCATGGACGGTGTGGATATGCCTGATCACCCCAAGTCAGTCTCATGGTCCGATTTCCTCGCCAGCGGAAGCGATATTGAGGATTCCCAGGTCATGGAAAGGGCCTCCAGCATCAAGCCTGATGACACAGCCTCGCTGATCTACACATCAGGTACCACAGGAAACCCAAAGGGAGTAGAACTGACTCACGACAACTTTGAGGCAGAGATCGCAGGGGTGTCTGCCATCGCCAAGTTCGATCAGGGTGACGGTTATGTCTCGTGGCTCCCATGCGCACACGTTTTCGGCCAACTAGCGGATAACCACATCTGGATAAGAGATGCTATGCATATGCGAGTGGTCAGCAACCCACTGGAATCTATAGATTACGCAAAGGAAGTAGAACCCTCTCTATTCATCGGAGTACCAAGAATCTACGAGAAAGTATACTCCAACCTAGTTGCCGGTCTCGGAAGTAAAGTGAAGTGGCTGAGCATACCCGTTCTGAAGGGGATAGTAAGGAAGAAGGCAAAGCAGAAGATAGGGTTCTCCAATCTGAAGTACGCCATCACGGGGGCAGCCCCAATCAACTCCGACATTTTGCACCTTTTCCAGAAGCTGGACATTCCCCTATTCGAAGGATACGGAATGACCGAAACTACCGCGGGAGCCACAATAGGTTACCCCGGCAATAACAAAATCGGGACCGTAGGGAAGGCCTTCGTCGGAGATATCAGGATCGACAACCCTAACGAGGCCGGTGACGGAGAGATACAGTTCCGCGGCAGGCACATCATGAAGGGCTACTACAACAACCCCGAAGCTACAGCAGAGACAATGACCGAGGACGGCTGGCTGAAGTCAGGAGACCTAGGTAGAGAGGACTCAGAAGGATACATCAGCGTGACTGGCAGGATAAAGGAGATCTACGTCAGCTCCGCAGGCAAGAACATCGCACCCCTCGTGATCGAGGAGACCATGAAGTCGATTCCTCTTGTCTCCCAGTGCATGCTTATCGGGGACAACAGGAAGTACTGCAGCGCCCTCTTCACTCTAGACGTGGGAGCCATTCTAAGGGACAAGCATGGGATGGATGGGGCGAAGGTCCCCAAGGACCCTGCCGAGCAGTTGGCCAAGCTGAAGGAGTTCGGGCACGAGCTAAGCGAATACACGGATAGCCCTGAGATCCATGCGGAGTTACAGGAGCACGTCGACAGGCTTAACGGACAATTCTCCAATCCAGAGCAGCTGAAGAAGTTCACAATCCTCCCGAGGGACCTGAGCGTGGACCACGGGGAGCTAACCCCTACCCTGAAGATCAGGAGGATCCAGATCAGGGAGAACTGGGCTAGCGAGATAGAGGCCATGTATTGACCCTAGATCGGTGACCGAATGGAACCTAGTGCTTGGGCCGCCCTCGCTATCGTCTTCGGTTTGGGGGCCATGAGTCCTGGTCCTTCCCTGGCGGTAGTCCTCAGGAACACCATGACCGGGGGCCGGAGACAGGGAATTTCCACGGGGATAGGTCACGGAATCGGCTTCGGAATCTACGCCTTCCTCGCTGCTCTCGGGATAGCGACCGCGCTCTCTGCAAATCAGCACGTCGAGCAGGCTCTAAGGTGGGGTGGTGTCGCAATCCTCCTGTGGTTGGGTACCACCTTCCTTCGTCATGCCATGGCAGAAAGGGGGGACGAGCAGGACCAGGACGGCCAACACGCTCCTTCCGATAGGATCGGCTTCATCCAGGGGTTCTCAATAGCCTTGCTCAATCCAAAGATAATGGCATGGATGCTAGCCCTATACTCGCCATTCATTGAAGCGGACTTCCCAATGGAGACTCTCATCGGCATGGGCCTTCTGGGTATGTCGATTGATGGGGCTTGGTACGTTACGGTGGCTACAGTCCTCACTACAGGGGACAGGGCTGAGAGGCTGAAGTCAAACGCTCATCTGATCGACGGGGCCATGGGCATCCTGATGTTCCTGTTCGCGTATATACTCGTAAGCGGATTCTAGATTAGAAGCCGCCGCCATACATCAGTATTAGTGCTAAGATCCCCAGAAACATGACAGCAGGTATCCCTATCAATGTAGTCAGCATACCTATTGCGAAGTACTTGTTTCCCTTTGTAAAACTCCAGACTATTCCCCCTATCAAACCCACGGGCCAGACAAGCAAGCTTGCCATCAAGAACAACTCCTCTACTGGTCCTGGGAGCCCCCATGCAAATTCCATGAGTATAATTGAAGAGATCCACATCGCAGCAGGGGCCAGAATTAGACCAATGAAGAACCAGCCAACGTTGGAGCCCTTACCCTGTTCCTGCTGGGTTACGATGCCTAGCGCACCACCGTCACTCGCTCCTAGAGAAGAAACGCTCCCGCTTAGAATGGTCCCACCAGACTCCAGATTGGAAGGCCCACCTCCCCATGGATTCCCATCAGAACCCGGGGTTATTTCGACAGACTCTGGCCTCTCTTCCACGTACCTGCGTACTCTACTACCGTATTGAACAATATCCCGGAATTACTCGTTCCATAGTTTTCTAACAGTCAACGCATTCTTGTGGAATCGTGTTTTCGGAGTAGTATGGCAAGTAGAGCGGATAGCGGTGAGCCCGACTCTATAATTCGGGCTGCAGGGGGAAAAATGCCCATCCGAGTAATAACCGCGGCAGCCATCTTCGATGGGCACGATGCAGCCATCGGAATATTCCGCAGGATTCTACAGAGTCAAGGTTGTGAGGTTATCCACCTAGGGCACGATAGAGGTGCAGATGAGGTAGCACGTGCCGCCATACAGGAGGATGCGCATGCTGTGGCTATCACATCCTACCAAGGAGGGGCAGTTGAGATGTTCACGCACACTAAAGAAATCTTGCAGGAACACGGTTTCGAACACGTTTTCCTCTTTGGAGGAGGCGGCGGAACCATCCTGCCAAAAGAAATCGAGCATCTCAAGGAGCAGGGGATTTCCAAGATTTATTCGCCGGATGATGGCAGGGACCTCGGCCTAGTTGGGATGGTCAGGGACGCAATGACCAACGCATCCGGCACAGACCTACTTGCAGAATCCAGATTCGACCAGATCACTGGCCAGGTAGATGCGGACGATCATGCAGCAGTATCTCTCCTACTGACCATGGCAGAAAACTCGCCTCCCGACCAATTCTCAGACAAATTATCCCAAGCACGCTCCAGGGAAGCCGAAGCTGAGTGCCCCGTAGTGGGGATAACCGGAACAGGGGGGGCAGGAAAGTCGAGTCTGATGGATGAGGTCATGCTCAGGATTAGGCGAGACAATCCCGATGCTAGGGTCGCACTTCTAGCAACCGACCCTACGAGAAAGAAGACAGGAGGTGCCCTACTTGGGGACCGAATCAGGATGAACTCTCTCTCAGACTCAAAGTTGTTCATGCGCTCCTTCGCGAGCAGGGAAAGTGGGCGAGAGATAGCTGAGTGCATAGATCGCGCCGTCGACGTCTGCAAGGCAGTTGGTTTCGACTTGGTTTTGGTTGAGACCAGCGGGATAGGACAAGGTAACGACGCAATTACCGAGGTCGCTGACACCTCGATATATGTAACAACAAGGGAGTACGGCGCACCCAGCCAGTTGGAGAAGCTAGCCGCTCTCGATTTCGCAGACATTGTGGTTCTGAACAAGTTCGATAGGCCCGGGGCGGAGGATGCACTAACCGAGATTCGAAAGCAATTCCAGAGGAACAGAGAGGCATTCGGAGAAAGACCAGAGTCAATGCCAGTGGTTCCCACGATTGCTAGCCAGTTCGCAGACGCGGGAGTCGATCGACTTTGGGAGATGATGTCCTCACTCCTGAACGACAGATTCGATACAGACTTCTCTGCAAGTGAGGCTAGGCTAGGCCCAGACGGACTTCCCAGCCGCGATGCCCCAATTCCTCCCGAGCGTCAGGGCTATCTGGCAGAAGTAGCTTCTACGGTGAGGGGTTATCACAAGAGATCTGAGGACTTGGCCAAGGCAGTTAGAAAAGTCCAGCAGCTAGAATCTGTGGCTACATTCCTCGACTCCTCGAAAAAGGGGGGAAATCACATTGACTTACTGGAAGAGGCGAATGAAATACGCGATTCCCTGCCCGAATCTGCCTGGGGTGCTCTGAAGGATTTCGAATCAATAGCAGACTCGTATAGATCCGGACAGGCAAGTTACACGGTTCGAGGAAAGGAAATCCCGGTAAAGACGACGCATGAGACCATTTCGGGGACTAGGGTGCCTAGGGTGGCACTCCCTACTACGGAGGACTGGGGCGAGAAACTTCTGTGGATAAGCAAGGAGAATGTCCCGGGCTCCTTTCCTTTCACCGGAGGGGTCTTCCCTTTCAGGAGGGAGGATGAACTCCCAGTCCGAATGTTCGCCGGGGAAGGCAGTGCGGAGAGGACCAACAAGCGTTACCACTTCCTATCCAATGATCAGCCATTCAACCGCCTCTCGGTAGCATTCGACTCGCCAAGCCTGTACGGTAACGACCCCCAGGAGAGGTTGGATATTTTCGGGAAGGTCTGTGAGTCTGGAGTAAGCATCAGCACCGTAGACGAGATGGAGATGCTCTTCGACGGCTTCGACCTGTGCGCATCCAACACGTCAGTCAGCATGACAATCAATGGTAACTACTGGTGGCACCTAGCAGCGTTCTTCCAAGTCGCAATAAGGCAACAAACTAGGAAGTTTATCGAGGAGAATGGAAGGGAGCCTAATGAGAAAGAAGCCTCGGAGATAAAGGCATACTCGCTCTCAACCGTAAGGGGGACTGTACAAGCGGATCAGTTGAAGGAAGCCATGGGGCAGAACACATTAGTCTTCAATCTGGATACCGCATTGAGGATGATGGGAGATGTGGCAGAGTTCTACGTAGATAATGAAGTTCGAAACCACTACTTCGTCAGTATTAGTGGATACCACATAGATGAGGCAGGTGCCAACCCGATAACTCAAGCAGCGCTTACTCTTTCGAACGGTCTGACCTACGTCGAACTATTCAAGGCAAGAGGACTCGATCCTGACAAGTTCCTTAGGAACTTCTCGTGGTTCTTCTCTAATGGGATGGATCCGGAGTACGCCGTAATAGGCAGGGTATCGAGAAGGATTTGGGCTATAGCCATGAGAGAACTATACGGAGTCAAGGAGAGGGGTCAGAAGCTGAAGTACCACATCCAGAGCAGCGGGAGGTCCCTACATTCTCAGGAGTTCACGTGGAACGATTACCGAACCACTCTTCAGGCCCTTTATGCTCTTGCAGACAATGCGAATAGCCTCCACACCAATAGCAGGGACGAGGCCTTCGGGACTCCTACCGAGGACACGGTCAGGGATGCTGTGGCAATCCAACTGATCTTGGCCAAGGAGTACGGATGGCTCAGGAATGAGAACCCCCTCCAGGGATCATTTGTGGCCGACTATCTGACTGATGAGGTCGAGGAGAAGGTACTCAGGATATTCGAAGAGATGCATAGCAGGGGAGGGGTTCTGGGAGCCCTGGAAGTAAACTACCAGAGAAATAGGATTCAGGACGAAGGGATGCTATACGAGCACAGAAAGCATACTGGAGAAACCCCAATAATCGGAGTTAACACTTTCACGGACGAAGACTCAGCAACTCCATCTGCCGACGATTTCGATATAGACGTCACTAGATCGGATCATAAGGAGAAAATGATGGTCATCACAAGGAACGCAGAATTCAGACAAGCCCACTCGAAAGAGGCTGAGGAGGGTCTTTCCAAGTTGAAGAATACTGCACGAGACGGAGGCAACCTATTCGAGGTAATGATGGAAATCGTAGAACACTGCTCCGTCGGTCAGGTGACTCAGGCCCTATTCGAGAGCGGTGGGAAGTTCAGAAGGAACATGTGACGAGCGGATTAAACGGCGTTTTCGCGAGCATCGGGTAATCGTCACGAAAATCGTCTGACTGCCTCAATGTTCTTAACCCCAAATGGAACGACTGGTGTTGTTGTCGGCGATTTATTTTCCGGTGACTGAGGTGAAGGGATGCATCTAGTCAGGATTGAGGTAGAGAACTTCAAGTCGTTCGGAGGTAGCACTACTATACCCTTCGAAGAGGGTTTCACTGCGATAACAGGTCCCAATGGAAGTGGAAAATCAAACTGTGGAGATGCAATAGGCTTCGTCCTAGGGCCCAAATCTACACGCTCACTCAGGGCGTCAAATGTATCTGAACTAATCTTCAACGGTGGTAAGTCGGGAAGCCCCGCAAAACACATGTCAGCCACTCTGGTTTTCAGCAATACCCCCGAGGTAGGCGGGCGTAGACGCCTTAGATCGGACTTGGACGAGGTATCATTCACCAGGAGCGTCCGATTAAACAGGAAGGGGGATCCTGTCACATCTTACAGGATTAACGACAATCCCTCTACTGCTACTGAGATGCGCAGGATACTCTCCGAAGCAGGACTGAGGGGCGAGGGATACAACATAGTACTCCAGGGAGACGTGACAAATCTGGCAACAATGACCCCTCATAAGAGGAGAGGAGTTCTTGAGGAGGTCGCCGGAGTAACTGCGTATGACGAGGAGATAAGGAAGGCCAACACGCAGAGAAAGCATGTTGAGAGCAACATAGAGACAATCGATATCTTCGAGGCGGACCAGAAGGGGAGGCTCAAGGAACTCGAGAAGGAAAGGGAGCAGGCCCTGAAGTTCAAGGAACTCAAGGGGGAATCCGACCTCGCCCGCCTCACTCTGGAGCAGTCAAGGCATAGGAACAGACAAGGAGAAGTCTCACTCTTAACTGAGGAGAGAGCAAACTACGTTTCCAAGGTACAACAACTATCCAATGAGATGACAGAGTCCAGCAAGACCCTAGATGAATTCGACAAGGAACTCGTCCGACTTGGTAGCGAGCTAGAGGGCGTGCTGGGAGGGGAGGCCAAGGCAATAATCGATAAGATTAGGCAGCACGAGATAGATCTCGAAACCGCTGCAGATAGAATCGGGGATCACAGCAGGCTGATCGAGCGATCGGATGAAGAGATGCAGATACTCATGAAGGAGAGAGAGGGTGCAGAAAACGCCCGTGCCAAGGCAGAGCAGAAAATCTCCGAACTGCACCAGTCAGTCTCGGATTCGAAGGAGGCCCTCAAGGAAGCTGCTAGTGAGGAAGAAGAGGCCAGGAAGGCCATCGAGTCTGGAGACAAGCATGGAAGGGACCTCAACAGGGCTCTAGGAAAGGCAACAGAGGCGGAGCAATCGGCGAGCAATGTGTTTGCACAAGCACAACTGGACTATGACAGGGCGAATCAAAGATCCCAAATCGCCTCTGAGAAACTTGCTGACATCGAGCAATCGTTCGAGGCGGCAGAGCTTGAGAGGGATGATAACTCCCTACTGGGCGAGGATCTAGAAGAATCCAGTCCCGAGACTAGCAGGGAGGAACTAGCCAAGGAACTAATGAGCCTTCAGAAGCAGGAGAGGTCCCTAGTAGAAGATAGGGATAGGGCCGAGTCAAAGCTAAGGAATGCGGAGACTAGCCTGGCGAAGGCCAAGGCCAGGATCGAGGCCCGTTCTAGTACTCCCGGATCCGCACACACCCTCGCAGCCCTGTCGCGTCTGAGAGAGAGTGGAGAGATTCATGGGATTCTTGGAACCTTGGGCGAACTAGCAACGCCGAAGGACCCCTCCCACGAGGAGGCCCTATCATTTGCATTTGGAGGCGGGCTAAGGAGCATAGTAGTCACCTCAGACCATGTCGCCTCAAAGTGCATTTCCTGGCTCCGAAAGAACGGAGGGGGCAGAGCAACCTTCCTCCCTCTGAACAAACTATCAGTGTCCAGGCCCCAGGGTAGGACCCTTCTGGTGGCAAGGAATCCTGGAGTGGTTGGTTTCGTCCATGACCTGTTAGAATTCGACCCCGGAGTAGAGACTGCCGTCAGATATGCCGGTAGAAACACCCTGGTAGTCGACTCGATGGATGTCGCCAGAGATAACATGGGCGGAGTACGCATGGTCACTCTTGACGGCTCAGTAATTGAGAGTTCAGGGGCAATGACCGGGGGCTCATCTTCGAGGAAGGACCGTCCCAGGTTCGATGGTTCCGGCGCTGGCAGCTCGGGAATAGAAAGGATGGAAATGGCGGTTCAGGAGGCCGACCTACTATTCTCCACTGTTGACGGGGCCCTTCGCGAGCTTAGGAGGAACCAGCAGGAACTACGGGATACGATCCACGGTCTAGACAATGACGACCACTCCGTTAGGGTCAGAAACTGGAAGGCCGATATGGAGAGATCCGAGAAAGCCGTCCGAGAAATCAAGTCCAAGCTAAGAGCAGCCAGCAAGGAACTCGAGGATTGTGAATCCGAGAAGGCACTTCTATCCGAAGCCTGCGAAAAGGCAAGAGCGGAAATGGATAACTCCTCGCAGGCCAGAGCCAGAGCAGCAGAGGAGCTTCAGAGTCACACACCTGATCACCTCTCGGATAAACTCAGAGAGGCAGAGAGGGCCAGGACGGATGCAGAGCGGACTAGAGTGATGTCTGAGACCTCAATAGAAACCTCGACGCAGCAACTCGAGATTCTCGACGGTAGGGTCGCTGAATTGGACAGGCAGTTGAACTCTCAGAAAGAATCAGCATCTAAGGCGAAGAAGGCTATCGCTGAACTCGAATCTGGAATCAGAGAATCCGAGGCCGAACTAGTTGAGTTGAGGGAGCAGGCCTCGCAATTCGACGAAGAACAGAAGGCACTCAACGACAAGAGAGACGTGCTAGTCGAGGAGAGAGCGAGCCTTAGGGCTCACCTGGAGAGAATATCCCAGGAGAGACAGAACATCTCGGGAAGGCTAGAGGAAATTAGTGTACAAATCAAGCAGAAGCGCGAGGCTCTGGATGAGATCGTGGCCGAATTAGAGGCCGCAGGAATCCCCATCCCGTCCGAAGACGTGCAACTGCCAACAGTCGTGGAGGCGGAGCGGAGCGTGCAGGGGCTCGAGCGCCGCCTCCGCGCCCTCGGGGACGTGAACATGCTTGCCATAGAGCAGTACGACACCGCTGCCTCAAGGATCACAGACCTGATTGCAGATGGGAAGTTGCTCAGATCGAGAAGAGACGAGCTCTCAACCATTGCCGACCAACTAGAAGATGAGAGAAAGACTCGCCTCCTGAACGTCTTCACCCATGTCAACAACAACTTCCGCCGCGTTTACGAGATACTCCAGCCTACAGGAAAGGGCGAACTGAAACTAGAGAATATGGACAATCCATTCGAAGGGGGCCTGGAAATGGCTTGCGTGCCCCCAGGTAAGAGTCAGAACACCAGGAGGACCGCTCTTTCCGGGGGAGAGAAGTCAATGGCGGCTCTGGCACTGATTTTCGCCATCCAGGACTACGAGCCTAGCCCGTTCTACTACTTCGACGAGGTTGACCAGAATCTTGACCCGTTCAACTCCGAGAAGATAGCAGCCCTTTGCAGAATGAGGAGCGGGATGGCACAGTTCATCATGGTCACACTCAGGAAGGTTAGTCTTACCCTGGCCGACCACCATATCGGAATTACTCACGCGGGCAACGGCTGCAGCCAGAGGATTACCGACTTCGACAGGGCAGCCGCATTAGACTTGAGCGACGAGATAGAGGCAGAGGAGAAGGCACGATTAGCCTCCGAGGCTGAGAAGAAGTCCATGCCAAAGCTACCATCTCCCGAAGAAATGCCACGAGCCCCAGAACCACTCCCGACTCCATCTAGCTTGGGAGGGCTGGCTGACAGAGCCGGAGTAGAGGTGCCAGAGGGGAGCGATCAAACAAGCGAGTCGGAGGACGAGTTGAAGGGACTCAGGGAGCGAACCGAGGAGGTTTCGGAGACAATCGAGGAACACTCGGAAGCCCAGGGGAGCGAGGAAGAGCCCCCGATCCAGCCGGAAATAGAAACCAAGGAGAGGGTCCTGTGATCTTCGGAGAGCAGATGAGGGATGATGTAGTACTTCGCCTC
>JAPOKZ010000015.1:0-25647 GCA_029977385.1 Methanobacteriota archaeon | reverse complement strand
CACATTAGGGGGATATCATCGGGTTTCGGGCCATCAGATTCCCAACTCCGTTATTATCCACTCACTCTTCGGTGGCAATGTGGACAAGCGCGTAATCCTGGCCAGAGGGACCGCTCTCTCTACCGATTCGGGACTGGGAAGAGCCCATCACGCATTGGTCGGGACTCTGCGAGACTCCCTGGTCGAGGGCTGGGAGATGACGCGAACCATCGACCATGAGGCCCCCTCCTCGTCGGTTGGAAGGGTTCTGAAGAGGTTTCGACACGCATCGGTGGTATCGTCAGGGTCGAAGGCATCCGAAGGGGACTTACTCCACATAACTGACCAGGAGCAGGCCCACCTGGTCCCAAGAAACTGCGAGATTCCAGTCGTCGTGACCGTGCATGACATGTTCCACCTGGAACCGTCGGAGATTGAGTCAGTGCCCATCGGGGAACACAGTCCGGGCATGATCAGGAGGATGGACCTGAGGAGGCTCCGCAAGGGCCTCGAAAGGGCGGATCTGATAATTTGTATTTCTGAGATCACGCAATCAGAGGTCAACCGGGTCTTCCCCGGAAAGCCCACCGCTCTGGTAAGGCACAAGATAGACGCCGATCATTGGGATCCGAGCTCGAACCCCATGCCGATCGACCTGATCTCGGAAGAGCACGATCCTTCCAAGTGTCTCCTAATCACAGTGGGGAGCGATGACCCCAGGAAGAGGATCGACTTCATCGACGAGGTAGAGTCATCCCTCCCCAGTGAGATCTCAGACGACATAGAGATTCTGCACATAGGTTCCAGGACCAGTATGAACGAGGACCAGATAGTTGCGGCATACCAAGCAGCAGAGGCTCTACTGTTCCCAAGCCTCTCCGAGGGGTTCGGCTACCCGCCATTCGAGGCCATGGCCTCGGGATGCCCGGTGTTGGCCGCTGACTTCCCAGCCCACAACGAAGTGATCCCCGACAGGTGCCTCCTCGACTCTGACGTCTCGTCTTGGGTAGGTGCAATAGTCGATGCACACTCTAGCTGGAAGGCGAGGGAAGGGGAGCCGAGGAGCCCCGACCAGTCGCTCATCGACCACATCAGGGAGGAGCTCAGCCCACAGGCTCAGGGAAGCGCACTCTCTCAGGCCTACGCATCCGCTTTGTCCTCAAGGGAGGGGGCGTAGATGGGAGAATCCTCCAGAGAGAACCTGCTGGTGGCAAAGGGCGTGCTTGGTCCGATGGGGGGAGCCGAGAGAGACCTGATCAGGATCCTACCGTCGCTCAATGAACTCTTCAGCGTCTCAATGGCGACCATCCAGCCATCTCCCGAGCTCGCGGAGGTATGCTCCTCCAACGGCATCGAACTCATCACCCCGGAGAGCGACTGGGAGGTCCCCAGAGACTCCTTGTCAACCATCCTAGACTCAGGCAGGTCCTCTGCATCCAGAGCCTGGCGATCATGCGAGGGACTCGAGGAGGCCATGTCCTCCGCCATGGCGGTGCATCTTGTCAGCGGTGACGGTAGCCTGCCAATCCTGGACCATATCCCCTCCGGCCTGAGAGTCCACCTTCATCTGCTAGAGCCACACAGGGGACTCTACGAGGAGGTTCTCCACAGGCGCGTGGACGGATCTCCCCGGAGAAACCTCTCGATTACCAAGGCAGCCCTCTCCAGGGCCAGGTCTAGGGACAGGTCCCTGATGAAGGACCTGATCTCTAGGGAAGGCTCAGCAGTTAGCGGGAACTCCACCTTCATCGCGAAGCGTGCAAAGGAGGTGTACGGGATAGAGGCCGGAATTCTCTGGCCGTGCGTGGACGTCCAAGAGTTCCCCGAGGATGCCTCTGGAGATCCCGAGAATCCATTCCAAGGATCGGGGGAGTACGTCGTGACAGTGGGCAAGGCGTCCTTCGTCAAGGGGACCTGGGAGACGATTACGATGCTATCTGGGTCGGGACTCTCTCTCGCGCAAGTCGGAGGAGGGGATGCGGAATCGATTGAGATGCTCAGGTCACATGCAGAGTCAATGGGCGTGGACGTATGGTTCGCCCCCAGACTCAGCTCACCGGACCTAGTGAGTGTGATGAGGGGGGCTAGGGCAATGGTAAGCATGGCCCACAACGAGTCGTTCGGACTCACGCCCATCGAGTCGTTCTCCGTGGGAACCCCCGCGCTGTTCGTGAACGAGGGGGGCTTCAGGGACACCATCGTGGACGGGGAGAATGGTCGCCTGATCGACCGTTCCGACATTGAGGGGTGGCACTCCGCGCTGGAGCATGCCTCAGACCAGCACACTCGAGAGGAGTGGGCAGCCAGAGGCAGGCAGAGGATTTCAGAGCTGGACCTGGGCCCCGATGCCCATGCCCGGAGGATCCGAGATCTGCTATGCAGCTGATAGAGCGTCCTTCCGTTGCAGTTATGTCCTGTACGCAATCCCACAAGTCATGGTACAATCGGTCGCTATAATCGGAGCAGGAAACATGGGCTCGGGCATCGCCCAGAAGAGCGCCACAGAGGGATTCTCCGTCCAGATGGTTGACAGGGAAGAGCAATGGGTGGACAAGGGCAAGGCTACCATAGACAAGTTCCTCCAAGAGGCACTCGAGAGGAGGATCTTCCGACCCGATCAGGCCGAGGGCATCAAGTCCAGAATAAGGGGCGTTGTCGGACACGAGAACGTCTCCCCTGACACCGATCTGGTTATCGAGGCGGTCTTCGAGGACTTCGATCTCAAGAAGGAGATCTTCTCGAGCCTGGACAGCACATGCGGTGAGAACACCATTCTGGCCACCAACACATCCTCTCTCTCCGTGAACGAGCTCGCCCAGCAGGTAGGGAGGAAGGACAGGTTCGTGGGAATGCACTGGTTCTACCATCCTGCGAAGAACCGTCTCGTGGAGATCATCCCCGCCGAGACCACTTCCCAGGAGACGATGGATGCAGTCGAGCAGTACTGCAAGACGATGGGCAAGGTCATCATCGTCTGCAAGGACAGACCCGGGTTCGTAGTGAACCGATTCTTCGTGCCTTGGATCAACGAGGCCTGTAGGCTCCTCGAAGAGGGAGTCGCGACGGCCGCGCAGATAGACGCGGTGGCTTGCAAGGAGTTCAGAATCGGGCTTGGCCCATTCGGCCTCATGAACCTCACCGGACCCACAATCGCGCTGCACAGCAGCGACTACCTTTCCGAGCAGCTCTCGACCCCTCGCTTCGCTGGTGCAGACAACATGCGCGCTCTAGTTGAGAAGGGCGAGATGTGGGAGATTGAAGAGGACGGGGAATGCGACGAGGAAGCTTCCAGGATAATCAAGGAGAGGCTGATGGGGCAGGCCTTCGCCGTCTGCTCCCAGATTGTCGAGGAAGGAATCTGCAGCATGGAGGATGTTGACAGGGGGGCCAAGGTAGGACTGCGATGGACAATGGGCCCCTTCGAGCTCGCCAATAGGATAGGAGTCACGGAGGCGGCCAGGATGGCCATGGAATACGCAGACATGGCGGGACTGGAAGTACCGGGCTGGTTCTCAGAACGATCGGATCCCTTCGACTTCAGCTACGTGGACGTGGATGTGGACGATGCGGGGATCGCCACGGTCCTGATCAACAGGCCGGAGGCGATGAACGCGCTGAATGTCACAGTGGTAGGCCAGTTGGCTCAGGTGATGGAGGACCTCAATGGGAGGTCAGACGTCAGTACCATCGTATTCGAGGGGGCCGGGAAGGCATTCGTCGCGGGCGCAGACGTGAAGTTCTTCGTCGACATGATCGGCGAGGACTCCTTAGACAAGATCGAGGAGTTCACCAAGGACGGCCACAGGGTCCTGAACATGATAGAGGAATCACCTCACACCACGATCGCTCTGACCACGGGACTCGCACTAGGCGGGGGGCTGGAGTTGGCTCTTTCCTGCGACTACAGGGTGGGCACCGAGAAGACGATGCTCAGGTTCCCCGAGACCTCGATAGGGATCTACCCGGGTCTCGGAGGTACCCAGCGCGCCACGAGGGTCTGTGGGATAGAGGCAGCCAGATTCGCTGTCCTAGCTGGCAACTTCATGGATGCACCCGCAGCAAGAGCTCTGGGCTTCATTACCCATCTTGTCGATCCCTCAGAGGTATCGGATACCGTCAGCACCATAGCTTCCTCTGGCAAGCCAGATGACAAGTACCCAGGCAGTCCATCGGACCCCAGTCACCCGGTGTCATTCATGTCCAAGGCGTTCTATTCCGACGCCAACATGGCGGCGATCCTCTCCGGAGAGGTCCCGGAGGGCTTCGATCCCGAGGACAAGAACGTCTCGAGGCAGCTCAAGTCGATTTCCAGGGCAGCCCCCGTGGCAGTCAGGCTCGCCAGCGATCTGCTGGACAAGGCACTCACTACCGACCTCTCGGCGGGCCTCCAGCTGGAGCTGGACGCACTAGACGAGATCTTCGCTACGCAGGATGCGTGCGAGGGCCTCACCGCTCTGGTCGAGGGCCGTCGCCCTGAGTACGTGGGTTCCTAGTTCACGGTTAGTGATACCACCCCGCAAGTCATGCATGAAGTGGTCCTAAGCTCAGGGGTCAGGTACTCTCGGTACACCAGGCAGGGCGATCCGCAGCTAGGGCATGCGGACACGCCCTGCAGACCAGTCATCACCATGCGCTCACTTCCTTCGCGGATACTCCGACCAAGGGGGCGCCCGGCAGTCTGCCATGGCTCTCACCACTATCTCGAATAGGCTCATTCAGAGATCCTCCTTTTCTTCCCAGGCATTCATCACTTCGTTCATCCATTGTTCCAACCATTTGTCCATCTATGCTTTCCTCTTTAAAGTTAGTGCTTTTTTTACACCTACTAAGCAAAACCAGCAGACTGACTGATATTAATGGTCAAGTATCCACGATCACATTACGGTGTTGTTTATACACCAGATACCATTGTGCATACTTGATTGTAACATGTCCGCAAAGCCAATGTCCATCTCTGATGAGGATTACAAGAAAGTGAAAGAGGCAATCGATGCCGTCATGAACGACGGCAAGGAGATCAGGTCGATTTTCGAGTCGTACTACGATGCCGAGCCTGACATAGCGTGGGAGGTCGACGCTGCGGTCGAGAGCTTCGACATCTTCAGCTCCAGATGGACAACTGAGATTCTCTGCTGCCTGTACGTGGCTGGTCCGCGTAGGTTCAACGAGCTCAGGAAGCTACTCCGAGGAATCTCGTCTAGGACGCTTTCGGACAAGCTCACCAAGTGCGTTGAGACGGGCTTGGTCGATAGAGTAGTTGAGACCACTAGCCCAGTGAAGGTGACCTACCGTCTGACGGAACACGGCAAGGACGCAGGGCGTCTCCTTGGACCGCTGGTGGCCTACATGAAGATCCACAGGGGACGAGTTATCAGGCACAGCGTCTGAACGAGCATCTACGACTCAACGGACCCTGCAAGGTTAAAGCCTACATTTGTGGACTTGGGACATGGCAATCGTAAGGCAACTTCGCGAGTCCTACCCCTGGATTGCCGAATCTTTGACCGCTTTCGTGGCCGGGACTACTGGCCTCGCGGCTCTGATCCCATTCGCTCCGCTAGCCCGAGGTACACTTTCCGCACCAAGGGAGAATGCATGGGAACACCCGCTGAGAGGGAGCATTCTTCGTACTCTAGAGAGATCACCTGGTATACACTTTCGTGAGCTTCAGAGGCAGTTGGATGCAGCAAACGGGACCCTCCGACATCATCTAAGAGTGCTAATCGGTGAGAGGTCGGTGACAGTGGTTCCAGTCAACGGTAGGACATGCTACTACGCGGGTGCCCCTGCACAAGTAGAGATTCTCGAGGGTACGGGAGTGACGGACCAGGCTACCGCGGCGGCGATGCTACCTGTGGGCCTATCCGGAGTCCAGCGAAAGATCGTGACCAGGCTATCCGACTCTCCAAACCCTCCCTCACAGGCACAGCTAGCCAGGGACATTGGTAAGTCGAGGACTACGGTGAACAGCGCAATCGGGATACTCAGGAAGAGAGGGATCGTAAACCAGGGGAGTCTAGCACTGGCCCCTCACTTAGACTCACTGGGAATGTCCAACGTAGACTACCCGTGGCTAGAGATCCGTCAGGAATACGCCTGATTGACGCCTTCCATATAGCCAAGGCTCTTGAGCCTCGGAATCTGCGCTGACTCCGTGTTCTCTCTAAGGATAGCCGAGCTTCCCATGCCCACTGGCAGCAAGGACACAGGGGTGCTACTGGACTGGCTCCTCGACTCCATGGGGCTGGTAAGGAGGTCTGGGGGGGACGAGTCAGGGGCATTACACCGAATAATGAGAGAGGCATTCCTTCCAGAGCCGCTTCGGGGGTGGGACTCCAAGGAGCTAGGTGAACAGACCGGACTCTCCAATACCGGTATTCATCATCAGATGGTCAAGCTGAGGGAGTGTGGTCTCATCGCGGCGCAGGTCGACGGAAAGTGGCACAGGCATGTCCTCAGAGGAGGATCTGTAGCAGCTGCTATCGCGATGGTAGAATCACAGGCCGTCACTATCCTCGATCTGAGGATTTCGGAGCTGGCTGGAATGGTCGAAGATTCTGAGACTAGGATGTCTGTTGAGGTCGAGGATGATGAGACTCCCTTCTCAATCATGATTGCCGAGCCAGGACCGATCGAAGAAGGGGATGGAACGTCCCCCCTAGTAAGGGATTTGGGCCTGGCAGGTAGCAACCAGGGGGCTGGTAACAAACTCGCTCATGGTATCCTCCTAGAGCTTTGCTCGAGTCACAAGCCCATCACCCTTCTGGCACTCTCCGAGAGGCTGTCCGAGAGCCGTGGCAGGGTGAATACTGTCGTGGATAGGATGAGGGCCGCTGCCATAGTGGAGAGGGCCCCCATGGTCGATAGGATACCCCAGGACGTTTTCGCCGGACTGGTGAGGCAGTTCGACGCCAGAGGAGAGGAGTGGCTGATGTCCCGAGGCGGCCTTGGAAGGCTCGATCAAGCGGTCTCCAACGCCTTGCTGTCAGGTGCGAGAAATAGGTCACTGGATATTGACGGGGTGAGGGAAACGCTCACTCCAGTCTCACTCAACGACCAGAGGGTCCTGTTGAATACCCTAGGTGGGAGGATGCCCTACGGGTTCCGAGTTGCCGGTGCGGATGGCAGCTCGGTCTCCACCAGAGTCATGCGCAGGGCAGAGAGAACGCTCAGGAGACTTCGCACGGTCGCCCAGAGGCTCGATGAGTCACTATGAATAATTCAATACTGGAAAGCCCCAGCGTATCGCATGCCAGAGCCTTCGGTCAGGGTGCTGCTAGGTAGTGGTGGAATCTCCACGGAAGAAAGGAGGACTACCTACAGGGAGATGGTCTCAGAGCACTTCTCAGACTGTGGGGAGATACTCTTTGTGCCATACGCATCTGATGACCATGACACCTACACTTCCAGGATGCAGGACTTCATGGGCCCCAATGGACCGAGTCTGGTGGGAATACATACGTTCGAAGACAAGCAGTCCGCCGTCGATGAGGCTGATGGTATCTACGTCGGAGGGGGGAACTCGTTCCTCCTAATCAGGGATCTCCACGAGATAGGGCTAATCGGTCCAATCAGGGAACGTTGCTTGGGAGGGGTCCCATATCTGGGAGTGAGTGCAGGGTCCAACGTGGCATGCCCCACAATGATGACAACCAACGACATGCCAATCGTCCTCCCCCCATCCTTCGAGTCATTCGACATCGTACCCTTCCAGATCAACCCTCACTACCACCCGGGCAAGGTCTTGTTCATGGATGGGGATGAGGTAGCGAATCACTACGGCGAGTCGAGGGCCCAGAGGATAGCTGAGTTCCACAGGCATCAGGAAACCCCGGTGCTCGGGATGTGGGAGGGCTCGTTCGTCCAGTGGGATGGTTCTAAGGGGAGGCTGACGGGTAGGGCAACGGCGTTCCTCCCCGGAGCCGAGCCATCTGATTTCCATGATGGTGCTGAATTCGACTCCGAACTAAGAATCACGGACTAGCCCCTGTTTTTCATAGTATGATGTCAAGATCATCTCCCTGTATGAAGTTCTATTTCATCTCTATGCTTTTTTCCACTGCTAGACGTAGTGAGGTTGATTGCTCACCGTCTTCCCAAGGGGGACATGTCGGAGACCCTCGTGCCATCCGTCCCCCCAGTTAGCCCGTTCGAGGCCTATACCATCATCATCGTGCTCCCGTTCTTGATGAGGCTGATCTTCGTAGCCCCTCCTCTGGTCGACCTCTCGAACAAGCTCATGCCCAAGGAGGACAGGGGGAAGCACGCTAGGTGGGCCTTGGATCGGATCAAGAGACTGAACGTCGAGAGGTTCTGGCTTATCGTCCTCAACGAGATGCTGGCCATCTTCCTCCCTGCGGTGATAGCCATATCCGCCCGGGTCTACATGGGCCCGATAGGATGGGAGAGCTGGGAGATCCCCTTCCTGGGGCTCACGCTGCTGGCGCTTGCAGGCCTCCTCTGGATAGGGTACGACTTCACGAGGGTCACGAGAACCAGGAGGGACGTCCTTAGGCTGGCCCAGTTCGACATCAACAAGGCTAGGCAGGCCGTCGACACCGCTGTGACGGGACGTGACCTACTCAAGTCCCTGCGTGGCCTGACCATTCCAAGGCCATGGAAGAGTGAGGAGGAGCCCGAAAGAGAGAGGTCCGCCTTCTCCCCGCTCGGAGTGGTCACATCGGTTCTGGAAGCGGGTGCCGACATTCTGGACATGGCTCTGGACGAGGTGAGGATTCCCGCTGGAGAGGCCGTGGACAAGATGGACTCTGAGATCCAGAGGAGGATCCAGCAGAGGGTCCAGGCATCCAAGCGCTCGATGTTGATCGGTACCCTGTTCGCAGCCTTCCCGCTGGTGGTTCTGCTGGGGCTGCCTAAGCTGCTCTAGATGCGATGAACGCCTTCTCCCTCGGCGAGGCTAGCAGCAGCCAGAGCGTCCCCACTGCCAGCTGGACGATCCCGGTCACGAGCAGGATCTCCCTCAGCGTCACCAGCTCCTCCTCGAGGATGTAACCGGCTGCGATGGTGGATATCCCCATGGTCAGCACTATGATCAGGTTGTCAGTGCCTGCCACCCTCCCCATCCAGTCGTTGTCCGTCCTGCGCTGGAGCAGGGTGGTGCTGAACACCCAGGATATCCCGCTGCAACCGTGGCTGAAGAAGACAAGGACTAGTGTCCAGACCCCCCACTCTGCTTGGGACACGCCAACGTAGAGAAGGCCAGCCCCGCCCAGCGAGAGGCCGATGATGTAGGGCATGTACCTGGTGACGGTCATCAGCGGGCGGGTGACAATCGGACCGAAGCCGCTTCCGAACCCGCGTGCCATGTACAGAATCCCGATTCCCGCAGCGCCTGTCGATATGTCCCCGAAGTCCGCCTCCATGCCGATGATTATCAGGAGGAAGATCTGCGCCCCCCCTCCAGTTGCCCACATCCCCTTGGCCAGCACTATCCTGCTGATCTCCGGCCTCTTCAGGATGAAGCCCCACCCGGCGAATATGTCCTTGAACATCTCAACAGCGCCCCCCTCCCTCTTCTCGTCCTGGTCGGGCCCGCCGTGAGGGAGGGTCGAGATCACTACCGCCGCCACCAGGAATGTGACCGAGTCGATCATCAGGCCGGTCTCCACCCCGTATTGCGAGATCACGAATCCTGCTATCCCGGCCCCAATCCCCATCGATGCGGACCAGCCACCCGAGATCAGCGCGTTCGCAGTGAGCAGCTCATCCTCGTCGCACACCCTGGGTAGGTACGCGGTCTGAGCCGGGTCGTAGGTCGCACGCCCCAGGACGAGCAGCATGGCTAGCACGTATACGGAGAATAGGCTGTCCAGAAGCCCGAGCAGTATGAAGGAGGTCAGCATCAGGAACGAGAAGATGTTGGCCAGGACCATCAGCGTCTTCCTGGGGAATCTGTCGGCGAGCATACCGGTTATTGGCTCCAGCGGGGCGAACGTGAAGCTGCGAACTGCAAGCACACCGGCTATTGCCAACGGCGAGTTGTCCGAGGCCTCGCCGGCCAGTATGAACATGGCGAGAACGGTGAACCAGTCCCCTATGTACAGGATCATGTTCGACCCCCATAGGCGTCCGAACGTCCTGTTCGACCGTAGGAGCTCCACGTATCCTGGGCTGGTCACGCGCACCGCAGGGCACCGACGCTATCACTGTCACCCCCGGGCCAACATGAATAAGTGGGGGTTTCCGACGGAGGGCCTGTGAAGCAATCGCGCATTTGCATGCTAGACCTCGAGATGTCCGGCCTCGACCCGGAGAAGGAGAGGATAATCGAGGTCGCCTGCTTCGTCGTAGAGGCCGACCTGACTCCGGTCGAGGGAGCTGAGATTTGCCTAGCTGTGATGCCCGATGACCCCGGCGTCCTGGACACGATGGACGACTGGAACACGAGGACCCACGGCGAATCAGGCCTAATCAGGAGGGTTAGGGAGGAGGGAGTGTCGATAGCGGAAGCCGAGGAAGCGGTAATGGCCCTGCTCAAGGAGCACATGACCAAGGGTGCGATCATCGCCGGCAACAGCGTCCACCACGACATGCGATTCATCAGGAGGGAGATGCCGATGGTCTCAGACTACTGCACCTTCAGGATCATCGACATCAGCTCCTTCAAGGAGCTGCTCAGGAGAATCGACCCGAACGGCCCTCGCTTCTACAAGAGGAGCGACCACACCGCCCTCGCAGACGCCAAGGGGAGCCTGGACGAGCTGAAGTTCTACGTCGACAACTACTTCGATATCTAGTAGGGCCTTCCAATCACAGGTCCAAACCTATTGGGGACCCCTCTGGAGATGTGATCAGTAGGTTCACTCCCTCCCCGTTCCTGAGATATCCGATCAGCTCGAATCCATGCACCTTCCTCCCGGCGACCCTGGCTAGAACCGGCATCTCCCCGTCCTCCTCCGGTTTCAGGTCCCTCCTGTGACCGTCCTCCTCGTCGTACCACTCCAGACCCAGGGGTGCGGGGCTGAATCGGACGCCGAGGATCATCTCCACGCCCTCGGTCCAGTCGGCGGCCTCCGCATCCGCCTGGCTGGGATGGGCGTAGGCGTTGGGGTGGCTATGGAGGAAGCTGGCGAACCTGGACCCCCTCGCCCCCCTCTCCTCCGAGAACACCCCGTCCGTCCACTCCTCGGGTACGTGGTGGACGCTGTACGAGTCGCCGACGTTCACTATGTGCGGCTCGCCCAGCAGGAACCCGGAACCGGAGAAGCTGGACTGGGAGGGTCCGAAGACCTCCTCGACCTCATCGGGGTTGGGGCGCTCGGGATCGGGGTCGAACCCTATCAGGACCTCGTCAGGTATCGACTCCATGCTCCACCGGACGACCGTCCGCATCGTCTCCAGGGGGACCAGCAGGTATGTGCCGTACCTGTCCCGCTGCTCGTACGAGTCCCTGTTGTACGCCGTCGCGGCATCCAGCAGCCAGTCTCCCATGGATTGCCGCTGGAGTGGACGCGTTTGAGGCTACGCTACAGACAGGTCCAGGACTACGTGGTCCCAGTGGGGAGCGTACGACTTCACTCTGACCAACCCCGAGCGGTTGTGTGAGCCGGGCCTGATTGCTGATGCTGACGCCTCGACCCCCTCTGCCCATGAGGCATGGTCGGACGAGGGGGCGAGCCCGTGGATGTGCAGGGTCCCGCCGTCCTGACTCAGGACCCTGAGAGCAGCCTCCAAGCCGTCTTCAGAGCTAGGGAGTAGGCCCAGGAAGACCCTGTCGGCCACTCCCTCCAGCGACTCGCTAGTCGCCCTGCTGTCGCCCTCGTGCACGACGCACCTCTGGTCTACCCCATTCGACTCGAGGCCCCACTTGAGCGCCTCGACAGCCTCCGGGTTCCACTCGCAGGCGTGCACCATCGAGGCCCCACCGTGGACCAGGGCTGGAAGTGTGTAGTAGCCGATTCCCGCGTAGAGATCCACCAGGACCTCATCATCCAGGGTGACCTCCCCCATCCGCCTCCTCTCGTTCACGTTCCCCGAGGAGAACATGCAGCGAGTCATCCGGTATCCGTAGTCAACGCCGCTCTCGCGCCTCACGACCCAGTCGTCATTGCCGAGCAGCATCTCGACCCCGCTCTCTCTCATATCCCCGCTGACCTCGCCCATACGTGCGAGCCGCTTGGCCCCGAGGGCTTCAGCGACAGCCTCCCAGAGCCCACTATCTGCTTCCCACTCTGGTCCTCTGAACGAGTCGTGGGGGATAATCGCCACGTCAGAGAAACGCTCCCATCTCCGGGGAACGACTCCTGGAAGGCCTCCAGACGCCCACCTCATGACAGCTTGCTCCAGACGGGAATGGGGGTCATCTGCTCCCATGCTATCTCCTCTGAATGTGCGCTCTGATTCGCTCGGCCATCTCCTTGCCTATTCCCGGGACGTCACGGAGGTCCTTCACGCTCGCGTGCTCGATCCCCTTCCTGCCACCGAAGTGCCTCAGCAGGGTCTGTATCTTCTTCGCACCGAGGCCATCCACCTCCTCGAGGGGGTCCGCCAATGCGCCCTTCCCTCTTCGCTTCTTGTGGAATGTATTGGAGAATCTGTGAGCCTCGTCGCGAGCGTGGACCAGTACCCTGCCCTTCCTTTCCAGCAGTATGGCCTCCTTGCCCCTCATGTGGAGCGACTCCTCCCTCTTTGCGAGCGCCGCTATCGGGAACAGTCCTAGCAGCCCCATCTCTTCCAGCGTCCTCTCAATTGCCGAAAGGTGCGTCTCGCCCCCGTCCAGGAGAAGCAGGTCCGGCCACTCCTCCTGCCTCTTGGCCCATCTCGAGACCACCTCTGACATCATCCTCAGATCATCCTGGGCATCGGATCTCACCCTGTAGGTCCTGTACTCCTCCTTCGATGGCCTTCCCTTGCGCAGAACTACTGAGGCCCCGACCCTCTCCTTTCCGAGTGTCTGGGACATGTCGAAGCATACGATGTGGTCCAGAGTGTCGAGACCCAGGAGGAGGGAAGCATCGTCTGCAGCCGCCTTCTCAAGGCTCCTGGAGCGAGCCCCCCTGATCAGATGGATCTCCGCGTTCCTATCCGCCATGGTCCTGAGCTTGGACAGCTCCCCACGCACGGGGACTTTGACCTCGACAGATCCTCCCCTCCTCTGGGAGAGCCAATCCCCCATTGAGTCTCCCATCGGAGACGGGACCAGGATGCTCTTCGGAGGACGTCTTTTTGCATAGTGCTCTGACAGGACTAGGGACACCGAGTCGGATACGTCCCCCCGGTGTATCAACTGGTACTCAGTCTGCCCCCTGATCATCCCCTTCTTGGCGTGTAGTATTACCAGGCAACCGCTGTCCCCGCTTGATGCGAATCCGATGGCATCGCAGTCCTGGTAGAATCGGCTGGAGACCACGTTCTCCGACTTGGCGCTCTGGACTGAGCCTATCATGTCCCTGACCCTGGCCGCTCTCTCGTAGTCAAGCCTCTCCGAGGCCTCGTCCATCTCGGACTGTAGCCTCTCAATCAGGATTCCTGCATTCCCATCAAGGACGCTCTGGGCTGCCATCACCCTCTCAGCATAGTCCTCGCCCCCCTTTGCTTCGATGAAGCCAAATGGAGGCTTGTCCGTCTTGTCCCTGATCCCGAAGTGCCTTCGTAGGAGCTTGACCACTAGCTTTGCGGCACCGGCGTCGGGAAAGGGCCCCCAGAACTTCGATCCCTGGGGAGGGTTCCTCGTGTACATTATCCTGGGCTTCTCATGGGCGGTTAGTGCGATGAAAGGGAACGACTTCCCGTCCTTCAGCATTGAGTTGTACCTAGGCTGGTTTGACCTGATGAGCTCCCTCTCAAGGACGAGTGCCTCGGTGGGCGTCTGAGTGACAATGAAGTCTATCTTTTCTGACTCCTGTAGCAGACGGGGGATCATCTCCCGGTCCGGGTTTTTTGCGAAGTAGGACCTGACCCTTGATCTCAGGTCCGTGGCCTTTCCTACGTACAGAACCCTCTCATCTTCTCGTTTGAACAGGTACACTCCTGGCTCCTTCGGGAGCTCCAACTTCGCAAGGTCTAGGCCCATTTACGGATGAAGCGACGGCCGCCGGGTTTGATTTACACTTTGCAAGACGGACCACCGTGACGAACCAGCGCCAACTCGAGATTTTGGCATATCTCTCGAGCTTTGGTAGGGATCTCGAGGAGTCGTGGGACGTTCCACGGGCAATATCTCTAGTCGGTCTTTCCGAGCACCTGGGGGTCGTTCGATCAGCACTCCATCCTCCTCTGAACTCACTGGAGGAGGGGGGATTGATAGTTTCCAGGACCGCCCACGTCATAGGGGCACCTCGTAGGAGGAAGGTGTACCATGCCACTGACGCGGGAAGGGAGGAAGCCGCCAAGCGCACTAACCCGGAAAAAAAGCGTAGAGGAAGGTCCGTTGGACCCATCCCCGAGCAGATACTCCTTCACGGTAGGGAGGACGTTGTCGGAGAAATCTCATCGAGTCTTTCTGATGGTTGCAGCATCCTGCTGGAGGGGCTTCCTGGAATAGGTAAGACGACCGTAGCGGCTTCCCTGGCAGATTCCCTGATGGACGAGGGATGGCTAGTGAGGTGGGCCAACTGCCAGATCGACTCAGACCTTTCCTCGATTGCAGGTATGTGGTTCGGCGGGAGGACCCCATCCTCCAAGGACGCAATTTCAGCAAGAGCGGACTCAAAGAAGACGCTCTTGGTACTGGACGAGGCTCAGCAGTCAAGCGGAAGACACTCTGACTCCATCCAGGAGATGCTTGAAGCATGCTCTGAGACCTCCGCAGTCTTGCTAGTGGTGACAAGGGCGCCGAATCCTTTCACGGAGATGTCCGGCTTCGAGTCTATCAGGTTGGAGGGACTGGAACCGTCTATGGCCAGGGCCCTACTTCCAGAGGAGATTAGCGACGAGGAGGCTATGGAGGTCTGTCTATCAATGGATGGTCACCCCCTTGGAATCAAACTCTGGTCCCCCGATGACGATCTACCGGGGGTTGGAGCTGTTCAGGAGTACGTCGAGTCCCAGGTTCTCAGGAGGCTCACGCGCGAAGGAACCTCATCATTGGACGAGCTCTCACTTTCTCCATTGCCCCTGGAAGTGGGGGAGATGCTAGAGCAAGAGGGGACCGAGGAACTGGATAACTCTGCTATACTACGATGGTCAGGGCATCTCGTCGAGCCCCATCATCTGGTTAGGAATGTCAGGAGGACTAAACTGGAAGGTCAGAGATCTGCCAGACTTCACTCCAAGCTAGCAGAGATGTGGGCAGGTCGTCTGGGCCCAAGGGCTAGGAGGATCGAGGCTCATCACAGACTGGAATCAGGATCTGATGTTGGTCCCGACTGGATTAAGGAAACAGTCGCCCAGATAATGGAGGAGGATTCTTCTGCGGCAGCCGTAGTTCTCGATCAAGCAATCACATCTAATCCAGAGGAGGAACTCTTCGAACTCGCAGCAGACCTCGCACTCGAGAGGGGCGAGACTAAGGTGGCATCTGGATACATCGAATCTCTGAGAGACGGTCCTAGGAGGGATATGGCCTCATCCAAGCTAGCGAGGGCCGAGGGAGAGTGGGAGAAGGCAGACGAATTAGAGGCCTCTGCAATATCCAGACTAGACCCGGGGGACAGGGTCAGGGCAGAGATATCTTCACTGGTCAGGAGGTACGATGATCGGATTCCAGGAACGGGGAGCAAGATGCCTTTGCAGTCTCTACTATCCGAAGCTGACTCCATTACGATCTCGGATCTTGTAGCCGAGGACAGGGAGCTCGCTTCCCTGGCTCTGGACATGCTCCGGTACTCCCTAGCCCTAGACACCGGAAACATGGAGGAGGCCTCTAGGACTAGAGACTCGATAGAGGGCAAGATAGGATCAGATGACCCAAGGGTGCCATCACTGAACCTAATGTCCAGGCTGTCAGCGGGAGCAGAGGGCGAGGCTTTCCTGTATGAGGCGCTGGAGGATGCTAGATCCCACATCGACTCCACGAATGACCAATTCGATCGACTACGGACTATTCATATGTGCCTGGAGGCAAGCTCAGATCCCCCAGATTGGCTCTTGGAAGCCCACTCAGAATTCGATCATGGAGCGCTAAACGAGTCCATGGCCCATCATCGCCGTGCTTTGGCCCACTGGTGGTACTGGAGAGGGGCAGTCAACAGGGAGGAGCGACTCTCAAGCTGGAAGGAAGCCATAGTAAGAATGCGGGCTTCGGGAAGCATAAACGCGGCACGGGAGCTTACAGCGAGACTTGGTAGGGAGCTCTAGATCTCGGCTCCGATGAGTGTTCTGGTGTCGACGATACCAGGAACAGACCTGATGCCCTTGACAATCGCCTCAGTGAGCTCCGACTCTTCGTCTGCCTCTACCTTCACGAAGCAGTCGAAGTTACCGAACACTACCCATATGCCCTTGACGCAATCGACCTGTGCCACCTGCTCCCTAACCCTGACCTCCTGTCCGGGCTCGGTCGTAATCAGAACGAATCCTACAGCCAACTCTACACCTCCACCGCAATCAATGTCTCTGTCTTCCTGACCCCTTCCACGTGCCTCATCTCCTCGATTAGTGTCCGAGACATCTCCTTCTCGCTATCGAAGTCAATCCTCGCTACTAGGTCTAGCTCACCATAAACCACCGAAACCTCCGATACAGACTTCATCTCTAGAAGTTGAAGATATACATCTCTCTCGCGCCCGGGCGAGCAGGATATCAATATCCAAGCCAGTGCCATTCGGACGTTCCGCCCATTTGGACGCTTATGACTCCTACTGTGACATACTAAGAACGGGTCAAACGACGCAAGTCATTAACCCTGATTGCGAATGGCACTGCCCATGCGCTTGGCTGTCTCGCTCGTCTTGATGCTTCTGCTGGCACCAATTTTGTCAGGGACATCTGCGGGTTCCACTCGTTCTACGACCGTGTGGAGCGGGACAATCTCGCTTCCAGATGGCTATCTGGTTCAATCGAACCAAGTTCTGGTCATCCAGGCCGGGACATCAATCCTGCTCGGAGACGGAGAGCGTCTGGGGGTCGACGGCAGGATTTCGGTCGAGGGAACCGAATCCTCACCAGTCACCATTGAGTCAATTTCAGGAGATCACAGGGGCGTGATATTCAACTCAAGCTCCAACAATCTGGGCTCCACCATAGATAACCTCACCATCACAGGAGGTGAGTACGGAGTCACAGTATACGGCAGCAATCCAATAATCAGCAACCTACACGTATTCGATGCGGACAGAGTAGCAATCGATCTATTCGATGGTGCATCTCCGACAATCAGGGACATAGTGATAGACGGAGGGGGACAGGATATCCACGGCGCATCATCCACATGGAGATATGGAATCGGGATATCGTCTGGCGCCTCCTCAGCACCCATAGTACAGGGGGCTAGCATCGGGAACCTAGTCACCCGGGGCATCAACCTCTGGTACAACTCCGGAGGAATCTGGAGCGGAGTCTCAGTCTACAACATATCGGGAGCGACTATGGCTGCTGCAGCCGGTATCTGGATCGAAGACTCGATCCCCCTCTTCACCGACTCTAACATCACCAGGTCGGATAACGGGATAATTGTCAGGCATATTTCCGATACTACGACCCGGCCGACATTCCTCGATACGAAAGTAGAGGACTGCCAGTATAGGGGCGTTCTTGTAGAGCGCTACGATCATACCAACTACTCGAATCTACAGACTAATGCCATCTTCTCCGGTCTGGAGATTAGGGGGACAGGCGGTCCGAATGCGAAGACACCGGGCCTCGGAATTGGCGCTGCTTTCGACATTAACACATCGGGAGCCAGAATCGAGGATGCCGTGATCGAGGAAAATGCGATTATCGGAGTAAGGGCTTACACCACTGACTCCTCTACGTCTCTGTCAAACGTAACGATACGAAACAACGGCCCGGAGTCCCCTTCCAAGCCTCACGAGGGAGCGGGATTGCTTTTCAGGAGCACCAGCTGGACCAGTAAGGGTCCGGCAGAGGTATCGGACCTGGTGGTTCAGAACTCCACCGGAGCCGGCGTCGTGATGGCCAAGGGAGGGGTCATCGGCGACAACTGGACGATCAGTGATAATGGTGCTAATGGTGTCTCTTTCGTGGAATTCCACCCCAGAGTAGAGAATCTGCTCAGTGAGGGAAACGCAGGGAGCGGGGTATCAGTCTCAGATTCAAGTAACGTCGAACTGTCTTTCGTGCATACGTCGGGAAACGGAATCGGCTCGTCACAATCAGCCGGGATCTACTTCCGGGAGTCAAACTACGTGATGAGCGGTGGTAAGAATGTGACCTGCTACTCGTGCTCTTCAGATGGAGATCAGAGGGGAATAGTGGTCAGGGACAGCATAGATTTGCAGCTAATCTCCACTACCATCGAGGGTGCACTATCGGAACCATCCTTGGATATCGACAACACCGGAAATCTGTTCCCTGGCATTATCATTCTTGATGACATCGCAATCAACTCTCCCTCCTCCAACTATTCCGTCCGGCTCGAGAGTGTGGATGCCCATATCACCGGACTTGACATCAGTGGGGATGGAGGGGGGGTGTACTGGAAGGCTCGAGGTAGTAATCCGTCATTCATTTCGGAAAGCGTCATCTGGGACAGCCCTTCCCACTGTCTGGATCTGCATTCGCACTCTGAATTGACGGCGACAGGAATCTCCCTATTTTGTGATAATCTTCCGTGGATCGACGTCAGTACAGTCAACTTCACCCACTCCTCACTAGTAACCCGATCTGGCGGGGAAAGCTCGTTCTCCCTGAATTCCAGCTCACATCTTCGTTGGATTTCTTCAGACCCTATACTCACTCCTGAGAGCTCCGAGGATGACGTTATTCTGGACATAATGTGGATGCTTGATGTCCACACCATAAATCAGAATCTCCTCAACATACCCATGGCTTCAGTAAACATCTCCTTTGACCAATTCGAGAGCGAGCTCAACGCGACTCAGCCATACGAGGGAAGGTTTTCTTATGGTCCGTTTATTGGTGAGCGCTGGACAGCTGTACAAGGCTGGTCGAATCTCAATACAGCATATGTGGGTTGTACATATGATGGGGTGAACAATGAGTCGCAGCAAACACAATTAGACGGCGACACTACTGTATTTTGTCGACTCGAGTTGGGCAATCAACCCCCATTCATACAGTGGAATTCTCCATCCGACGAGTCCGAGTATTCTAGTGGAAGCGAGATTGTATTCGATGCCAGAAAGAGTTGGGACCTGGACTTTGATGATCTGACGTACAACTGGGCTAGCAGCATAGACGGGGATTTCTCCGACTCATGCTCCATCATATCCAGCAACTCCTCTCTATTCATCGCGAACCAGAACGGTACAGAGCCGTGCCTGACGGATGGAAGTCAGTCAATCACGCTGGAATTGTGCGACTCCGAGGGGCACTGTGTCAATGAGACTAGGATAATTGAACTGATTAACCTACCACCTGTTTTGAACGTCGGGACATCTCCTCCAATTTCTCCCTGGGGGACGCTATACCTCGGAGAAACAGCGAACGTAACCATCGATCTGACGGGGACCTCCGACCCAGAGGGCGATCAGCTTTGGTGCTGGGCCTCGGCGTCTTACGAGTCCGACTCGGATCCAGACCCGGATAACCCGCAATGTCCCATGCAGATAGTTAGGTCGTTCACGGATTCCGATGACGACTCATTCTCCGTATCTGTAATGGCATGGGATGGGGTGAATCCTGCACAATCATGGACATTCAACGTCGAACTGTACAATGAAATCCCTTCTCCAGTCATGGAAATCTCCCGAACCGGGGAGAGTTCGGCAGATTGGGTGGCCCTAACCGGGTTCGATACCTCCGATCCGGAAGGGGATGACGTCAGATTCGAATTCCTCAGCGACATAGACGGGCTACTTGCGGAAGGAGCCTCACCGGAACTCCCTGAATGGACTGGAACCCTAAGCAAGGGCACTCATACGATCACAATGAGAGCGAGTGATACTAGAGGGGAGCATGCAGGGCAGTGGAATTCCATCTCAGAGGTCTTACAAGTGTCTAATTCCTTACCTAATGTTATAATTTCCAATCCTATATCCGGTATTTACACTGACTCATCTGAGCTGATTAACTTGGACTCTACAGGTTCTGGAGACTGGGATCTCTCTTGCTTGCAACTCCCTGAAAATGGCAGTGGACTGCTTTGTAATCCGAATGCAATTTCTAGTAGGGATCTCGTTTCTGTTCTCTGGGAGTCGGACAAGATGGAAGATCCTCTTGGAACAGATTGGGAGGTGAATACCAGATTACAAGCAGGCGTACATCTCATCTCACTCACTTTGGATGATGGGAGCGGTCCAGTATCTGATCAGATCGAGATATATGTCTCTGACTCGGCACCATTGTTGATTCTCGACTCTCCTGTTCCAGATGTCCAGGTATACTCCAATCTACCCGTTCTCTTCGACTTCAGGAGATCGATTGACATGGACGGTGACGAGTTCTCAGTCACAGTCTCTTCAGACGTTCAAGGAGTCATCCTTGACTCTAAGTCTACAGAATATTGGTACAGTGACTACCTCAAAGCAGGGGTCCACAAATTGACTTTCCAACTAATCGATCAGAATGGCAGGGAGAGGACTCACGAGCAGACTATCACAGTCTTGGAGACAGGACCCGTAGCCATAATATCCGGAATGTCGGATGGACAGTACCTTCCACCAGGACAAGCAGCCTCTCTTAGTGCAACAGAATCTTTCGATTATGACGATGACATAGTTCTCTATGAGTGGAGAGTTGACGGGACTCTAGTAAGTGACAGTACGTCTCTAGAAACGACCTTCCAACCAGGATCCGTCAGAATCGACTTACTGGTCCAGGACTCCAGAGGGGACACATCAGTCTCGTCAGTAAACCTCACTATTGGATCAAGCTCTCCAGAAGTATTCGATTTGATGGTCTCCGTACTAAGGGTGGAGGACGGAGTTCCAACCGAGGTCACTACAACCGTAAGGGTTCAGGATGCAGACGGAACTACCGACACGGTTCGGGGCGAGTTGATTTCTGGAGGGAAATCAGTTGCTATGTACTTCTACGACGATGGGACTAACGGAGACTCCGTCGAAGGAGACGGAATATGGACGTCAAGGTTCTCATGGGTGGTCACTGGGGGGTCTTGGGCAAGGGTGGAGGTATTCGCTATTGATGGCGAATTGGTCAGCCCTGCGCAGGTACACACTGTCCCCATCCTCGGATCAGACAATGGCGGCCTGGAGTCATGGGTCTCTTCCTTCGGAATCCCGGTCTTGCTGATTGCAATAGTATCGCTCTCGATGATAGGTTTGGCTTACAGTAGGGCAAGGATGGCGGAGATCGCGAAGGACATGGAGGTAATCGAGTCCTGGTCATCTTTCGATCCCAGGGAATTGGACGAAGAATTCGATTCTGAGGACTAATTATCCGGTCCCCAGGTCGTACTCTCCCTGTTGAGCCCCAATCTCTTTGCAAACAGGAACTTGAAGTTCTTCCATCCATCACCCCATGTGTTGATTTCGGCCTGACCGACTCTAGTTCTGTAGGGAACCGACACCTCTACTGCCTTCGAGCGTCCGAAGCATCTTCTTGCATTGATCTTCATTTCTTCCGAGAGAGGCATGCCGTCGTTGGTAGGGCGCATCCTCGGATTCTCCATTATCTCCTTTCTGAAAACCCACATTCCAGACTGGGAGTCGTGAATCCCATAGAAGAATAGCATCCTCGCTGTGAAGGAAAGTGCCCAATTACCGAATCCATGTAGTCCAGACATCGAACCCTCCTCGGCCTTCCTTAGACGGTCACATGTGATGAACTTCAGATCCTCCTCAATCAGCCTCCGAACTAGATCCGGCACGCATTCTCCAGGATATGTCTCATCTGCATCCATAGTCACTATCACTTGTCCAGGAGCCATGGCGAAACCGGTCCTGTATGCCCTTCCATACCCTTTCCTTGGTTCGAGGTAAACCGTAGCCCCCTCATCTTCGGCTAGCTCTCTAGTTCTGTCCTCTGAATTCCCGTCAATTACCAAGAAGTCCAGCTTCTTGCACCACCCGTCGTTAGGTACCGATTGAATAGTTCCCACGATTGCCTCCTCTTCGTTTCTGGTGGGAATTACGACAGTTACGTGAACGGGTAATTGTGCTTCCATGGGAATTTGCCTAAAATGCTCCCATTTTTGAACCATTGTAGTGATTCTCCTTCCCGTTCTCTTCAATAATGCCTTCCCAGACCGGTTTGCTGGCGAACTACATGCATGTCGCAATGATTTCTGGTGAGTACCCCCCTCGTTGGGGCGGAATGGGCTCAACTGTGTACCATCTATCCTCAAGATTGGCAGATATGGGCCATAAAATAACTGTAATCACTAGGAAGTCCACGGGCGAGCCGCCGCAGTTGGAAAATGTGGAGATCATCGAGGTACCATGGTTGAAGCTTCCACTAGAATTCACCCGATCATATGGTAGATCCGCCCTCAAAGCTCTAATCCGCCTCCACTCCGAGAATCCAGTAGATGTGGTTCACCTCCACTGTCCAATGGTATCTTGGAACGACTCTCAATTCGACAGGTGCATCAGTGATGTGGCACCAGTCGTATCTTCGATGCACGGTACCTGGCTAGGAGAGAGGGACGGTCTCACTCTTGCAGCTAGATACGGGGAGCCAGCAGTTTGGTCCAATCCGAATGATATAGCAATTCGCTTCATGGCAGGCAGATACTCCAACTTCGAGAGATCGGCAATCCGGAAGTCTTCGGTAGTTGTGCCCAACTCTGAAGCAACCAGAAAAGATCTAGAATCGAGGTACTCCGCTCCTCATAATTGGGACTGTGAAGTCATCCACTGGGGCGTTGACACGGGAATGTTTGTCCCTATGCATCTCGATAGCGAATCAGAAACTCATAATCTGAGTGAAATCAGAAAGCGGTATGGTCTAGATGCTGAGACCAAGCTATTGCTTGCAGTTGGAAGGCTAGCAGCTCGGAAAGGACACGGTTTGCTACTACGATCTTTCTCCAAGGTAGCTCAGTCTACGGACTCCCACTTGGTAATTATCGGCAGAGGTTCCCTCCGTGGAAAACTCAACAGAATGGCCACAAGACTAGGAATCAAAGACAGAGTTACGATAGAATCAGGAATGAGCTTCGACGAGATTTCCGAGATGTATAGGGTCTCTGACCTAGTTGTTTACCCATCATACTACGAGGGACAAGGACTGATCCCTCTGGAGGCAATGAGCTCTGGGACCCCAGTGGTAACCGTGGATAATGGCCCTCTTCCAGAGATGGTTGACTCGAGCGTAGGGGCACTCTTCGAGCTTGGATCAGTCGACTCTCTTTCTGAAGTGATAGCCTCAGAGATTTCGTCCGGTGAGGGCCTTCTGCAGAAGGGAGCCCAAGGAAGGCTGAGGGTGCTGGATAGATTCACTCTCGAAGGTAACGCCGAGCGATTCCTTGAGGTTTATCGTCGAGCATGTCGTTGAGTCAAATCCGGGGAAACTCTTGATTGCTCACCCTCTCTCGGCAGTCCGTGGATGGCATAGAAGTGAAACCAAGGAGGTCGAATAGTGCGACAACCGCGAACTTCGCAATTATCATTCTGGTGGGATACCTAGTCCTGGTAAATCTGAAACCTATTCTAATGCCCCTAGCAATAGCAGTTCTGTTCTATTTCCTAATCAGAGCACCGGAGCAATACCTCATCGAGCGCTTCGATATTGTTGCAAGGATGCCGATGCTCGCCTACGGGGTACTCCTAGCATTCGGGGCCCTCGCCTCTTACGGAGTTTCCATACTTCTCTACAGGAATATCGACCAGTTCAAGGACGAGATGGTCAAGGATGGCGGTTTGATAGATAAATTCGAAGAAAAGTGGACCAATCTAGGTGAGACAAACCTCTACGGGCTCGAGGATGTAATTACGAGTCAAGAAACAATCAGGAACGTCTTGGACCCGCAGAATATTCAGGATTTCGCAACCAATATACTCGCAGATCTAGCATCGTTCATGACAACCATGGTCACAGTAGCAATCTTCGTGATATTCCTGATTCTCGAGGAAAAGACTCTGCCGGGGAGGTTTAAGGCTGCATTTCCAGGATCCTATGGAAGAGTTCGCACTATCGTTTCAAACTCCTCTGAGGCGATTTCAACCTACGTAATTTCGAAGGCGACCTGTAGCGCTGGTCAGGCAACAGTACTAGCATTCCTACTATGGATTATGGGTATTCCGGGTTGGTTCTTATTCGGCGTCCTATGCTTCTTGCTAGATTTCATTCCAATTCTAGGGGCAATCCTAGCTACCCTGCCTCCGATGATGATTGCATTGATTGTCCTCGACCCCGTACAGGCATTGTTACTTGGCGGCCTCTGCGTGGCAAATCAGCAGCTGTTTGGATCCATTATTGAACCCAACCTCTCTGGCCAGAGACTAGGAATTTCCCCCCTCGTCTTGTTGCTAACAGTGATGGTCAGTGCTTCTGTATGGGGGATCTCCGGAGCGATTATCGGGGTCCCAATCATGATAATCGCGAGAATCGCACTTGAGGAGGATGAGAGGACTAGGCCAATCGCGCTAATGCTCGCAATGAAGGTCCACGAGGAAGAGTAGTGTTCAGCGCTTGGAGATTAAAACCAAGGTTCCTTCGCCTTTTATTTTCACTTCTCCCCCCATCCCTTCATTATGCAGTCCTCTCGATGAGAGGGGAAGGGTTTCCCCATCTACCTCCCATCTAGCCCCCGAGATCCAAACCTTTCCTGCCTCAATAGCAAAAATAGAGAACAGCTCGCCTTCTTCGAAATCAGCGGAGAACTCCCCGTCATCAGGGTGGATTCTGATAGAAACCTGCTCTCTGTGATGTATCGTGATCCTCGCTCCAGAGGGAGCATCGTTCATCGACGCCCAGTTTCCGAGAATGTGACTAGGGTCTCCCCCATCGGCCCCGACTATCTCAATTTCCTTGAAGCCTCTCCGCATCAGTAGTTCGATAGACTTGGCCAGGTCACTGAAAGACTGCTCTTTGAGTGGTGTGGTCCTACCCTGCCAAGCCGATACATCGAGCGAGTCCATATCCCCAAGGGCCTCGACCACCTCAACTCCCAGGCTTTGTGCCTTATCGGCACCTCCGTCGACTCCGAATACAGGAGCCCCAGTGGTGACAACCCATTCGATCACTGTCTTGGAAGGATTAGAACCATTGCACCAGAGCACACCACGCACTTTCTCTCACCTACCGAATTGAGACCTTGCCCTCGGATAGTATACTGGTCTCCTCGAGCAACACCTCAGGAGCCCTGATAGTTCCTCTCTGGTGGACTCCCACTCTAGCAGAACCTCCCAGGTGGGTATTATCACCGAACCCGAAATATGCACCACCTCGCACGACCAGGTCTTCGACTCTGTTACCGACTATCCCGGTGGCCTTCGGATTCATCCCGAATCCGAACTCCGCAACTGTCCATATCAGGTCCCTCTTGGAACTCCTGATTCCTGCCTTCGCCATTTCGAAAGACTCCATTATCTCATTCGCGATATCCCCACCAGAGATGTTGACGACCATTCCTTTCTCAATTTGTAGAGACAGTGGCTCCTCTAGCAGAATTCCCTCCCACGACCCGTCAATTACGATTGTCCCATTCATACTCCCCTCCTT
>JAPOKZ010000138.1:0-1615 GCA_029977385.1 Methanobacteriota archaeon | reverse complement strand
CCTAGGTTTCGTCCCTGACCGTCGGATCCGTTCTAGTGTGGCGCCTTCGCAACAGGTGGTCCTCTCAGGATGACAGGATTTTACCCCTACCCTGAGAGTACCCCACACCTCTCCCGGTCCCAAGTCTGGCCGTGCTCGCAGAATTCAACCCGTTGAGCGGGTTGATTTACCCACGAATGCACCAGACCGGCTACGGACGTTTTAGGCCCAATAAAAGCGACTACCACTTGAGGCGCCGGTATTACCGCGGCGGCTGGCACCGTCCTTACCCACCCCTTATTCCAAGACCTTTGAAGAGTCAAGAAAAGCGTAGGTCTTACCCTACGCACTTGGAGTTCCCTGGTCACGATTGCTCGCATTGCCAAGTTTTCGCGCCTGCTGCACCCCGTAGGGTCTGGATTCGTGTCTCAGAATCCATCTCCGGGCAATGTCTCCCAACACCCGTACGCGTTGATGGCTAGAGGGTACTTTACACCCCCTACAACCTGATACGGCGCAGGCCCATCCTATGCCGCCGGAGCTTTGACCCACTCACCGTTCCAGGCGTAGTGGGCTATGGGGCATTATTCTCAGTTTCCCGAGGTTATTCCCCAGCATAGGGCAGGTTACCCACGTGTTACTGAGCGGTACGCCGAGTCCCGAGGACTCTCGACTCGCATGGCTTAATCGAACTCCAATAGCGGTAGCCTCCGGCAGGATCAACCGGATTTCGCGTGAGCGGAATCACTGATCCTTTCAGAGTCTGTTTGTCACAAGTTTCACTTATTGGTTATTGGCGCAGGTGCACTTCATTTCGTTACATGAAATACCCTGCTCTTGCACCCCCTATCGGGGGCCAAGTCATAATTGTGGTTAACCTCCTAAACCACGAAAAGTCTCGTGGCCGCACTTCCTCGGCTGCGTCATGCTTGATGGAAGACGTCATCGCACTAGGTGCTCGGTCTCCAACGCCAGCTCGACGCAGCGTCTCGCCGACCTTCATGCCGTATAAGAACGTGACGAGGGGGGATGCGGACGCTTCCCTGCAGCGCCCTAGTCCGCTCCGAAGAACTCTCTGAGGACAGGATGCATCTCCATTGCCTGCTCCTTCTGTATCTGCTCGTAGGTCCTGAGGATGATTCCGACGGCCAGCAGGAGGCCGGTTCCAGTGGCGTTCCCCACCGTCCCGAGCAGGTCCGCTCCGGCGGCCAGTAGCCCGACGAAGGCACCGGAGAACAGCGTGACGGGGGGGATGTACCTCTCCAGTATCCTCTCCAGGACTACTGGGTTCTTCCTGAATCCGGGTATCTGCATGCCCGTCCTCTCGATCTGCTTCGCCACGTCCTTGGCCCCCATGTTGGTCGTTTCTATCCAGAACTTCGCGAACACCGTCGAACCGGCGGTCATGAAGAACACGTAGACGAACACGTGCATCATTATCTGCCAGAGGGAGTGCCCGTGGATGTCGCCCTGCTGGTTCAGCAGTGGGATCAGCCAGTCGCTCACCCCTCCTATCATGGAGGTGTACCAGGCGAAGCCGTCGTGGGGGGTCGTGGAGCCCTCGTAGTAGGAGCCGAACCACTCTGATTGGCTCCATGCCCCGTTCGACCCCAGTATCGGGACGGTGGAGAGGGTG
>JAPOKZ010000034.1:0-11382 GCA_029977385.1 Methanobacteriota archaeon | reverse complement strand
CGCCACTGCGGAGACGATGTCCGAGACGTTCCACCTGGAGACCGACAACTACACCTGCAACGTCAACATCAACGTTCACCTGTACGAGGAGACGGATGGGTGGAACAGCCATGTGGCATACGACTACTTCCACTTCAGGGGACCGTGCGAGCAGCCGCCCTCACCGTTCACGCTTACATACGACGGGATGGACTACGAGATGGAGTACGAGGTAGTTTCCTACCAAGACTGCACTGACGACGGTTGGGAATGGGAGTGCATGGATGACGACTACGGAGAAACCGAGTACTACCCCTACGAGGACTGCGAGTTCTCCGAGGACGACATGGTCTGGTACTGCGCGGAGGAGGTTGAACCCCACCTCGACGCAGGTAACCACACCATGGAGATAATGGTTGAAGGCCTTGAGCCAGGTATGAATTACAGCATGCAAATCAATTCCTACATGTGGGGAATGTTCTCTGGTGATGGTCAAATGACCATTCAACTAGATTTCACGGCAGACTCGGATGTCATGTCGGAGGAGTTCGTGATCGAGGTAATGAACTCGACCTGTAACGTCAACATCAACGTCCACCTGTACGAGGAAGGTGACTGGGGCTACAACCACGTGGCCTACGACTACTTCAATTTCGAAGCACCCTGTGAGATGGATTTCCCCGTAGACCTCGGCTTGGAAGTCGATGATGGCGGTTGGACAACGGTTGATTCACTTCCCATGGACCTAATCTTCAGCGACGAAGGGGATGATATGTCTGACGAGGACATGCTAATGGTAATGCTGGACAACATTGGGTACGTGTTCGAAGAAGGAAACTGGTCTCTGAGATGGACGATGGATGGCCTGACCAATGGCTCTGAGTACATGTTGGAAGTGGGAATCGAGATTCCTACAATGGAGAACAGCGACGAAATGACATTCTTCTGCGGTAATGGGGACGAGATACCATTCTACTGGGTGAACGACGGAGTCGAGGACTGCGAGGACGGAGCCGACGAGCAGCAGTACGACGAGGACGATGCTCCGATCAACTGGTTCGACTGCATGGATGGATCAGAGGTCTGGATCTACCAGGTTAACGACGGCAATTACGACTGCCCTGATGGGGACGATGAGTACTCAGAATCAGATGGCGAAGATGAGACGGATTACCACTACCACACAGCGACCGACGACCACGGACACATAGAATGGAATGTGACAGTCACCGAAGAAACATGCATCATGATGTTGCAAGCAACCCTAATGGACATGGATGAAGGAGACATGGTATCCATGTTCTTCGCAATGGTGATGGGGCCAATGGCAGCCATCGATGACAACGGAGACGAGATTCCAGACTGCATCGAGATGATGATGAACGATGGAGACGAGGGAGAAGGCCCTGACTGGGACATGGAGGATTTCGCAATAGGCAGAGACTACGAAGCTGTGCTAGAAAACGTTGACTTCAACGAGAGCCATGTGGTCCTATTCGTGGCCCAGCACACCATCATGCACGACGACCTCAGGATGAAGATAGACCACGACTTCTTCAATGGGGACGACTATCTGAACGACACGGAGGCCATGGAGTTCGAGATGATGTGGGTCATGAACGCACAACCAAGCGGTTGTGTCGAGCCTGCGCCGGAATTCGAAGTAAACGGGGTCGAGGTTGACTGCGCAGAGCAGATGCAGATGTTCCACGGCCTAGCAAACGATTCCGAGGAGGAGGACATCGTCTGGACAGGAGGTTGGCTCCTCCACTACTCAAATGTGACCGTTGACGAAAACGGAGAGTTGGCAATCTACTACGCAGGAGATGACGAGGAAGATGAGCCAGAGGAGTTCAACGGATCGATTTGCGGATCGGCAGGAGAGTTCTCAGGCCTAGTACCTGTCTCCTGGTCCTACAACGGAAGCGCAGTCGAGAGCGACTGTGTTACATTCGAAGCGGGAGACCAAATCGCGAGCATAGAGATAGTCTTCGGACTTCCTGATTCGGACGGAGACGGTTACAATGACCTCGACGACAGGTTCCCAGATGACCCAGAGGAGTGGGCAGACACCGACGATGACGGCTATGGCGACAATCACGACATGTTCCCAGACGATCCAACGGAGCACTGGGACTCGGATGGCGATGGCTATGGAGACAACGGGGACCAGTACCCATGGGACGCCAGTGAATGGGCAGACAGCGATGGTGACGGATACGGAGACAACATCGACGCCTTCCCGAACGACGCTACTGAGTGGGTCGACACGGACGCAGACGGAACCGGCGACAACGCTGACACGGACGCAGATGGAGACGGGGTCGATGACTCAGACGAGGACAGTGACGGAGACGGAGTGAACGACGACCAGGACGACTTCCCCTTCGATGCCAACGAGACCACGGACAGCGATGGTGACGGGGTCGGAGACAACTCCGACGCCTTCCCTGACGATGCCAACGAGACTGCTGACACCGACAACGATGGAATCGGCGACAACTCCGACGAGGACGTGGACGGCGACGGCGTCACGAACGACCTAGATGACTTCCCACTGGACAGCGGTCAATCGAGCGACTCAGATGGGGATGGGGTTGGAGACTCAGAGGATGCCTTCCCGAACAACGCAAACGAGTATGCGGACTCGGATGGAGACGGAATCGGAGATAACGCAGACGATGACGATGACAACGACGGCACTCCAGACACCTCGGACGCCTTCCCCACGAATCCCAACGAGGACACGGACGGGGACGGGGACGGCTACGGAGACAACTCGGACGCCTTCCCGAACGACGCAGGCGAGTGGAATGACTACGATGGTGACGGAGTTGGGGACAACTCGGATGCCTTCATGACCGATCCATACGAGAGCAGGGACACAGACGGGGACGGACTCGGAGACAACGCCGATGCGTTCCCTAACGATCCGAACGAGAAGGTCGACTCGGATGGCGATGGAGTGGGCAACAACGCAGACGCTTTCCCCACTGACCCAAGCGAGACGACCGATACCGACGGAGACGGAATCGGCGACAACGCCGACGACGACGCAGACGGAGATGGTGTCCCGGACGAACCAGTGACCCCAGTAGACGGTGGTGACAGCGGTGGAATCCTCCCAGGATTCACAGCCCTCACTGGTCTGGCATCAGTGCTAGGCGCGGCGATACTAGTTGCTGGAAGACGCAAGGACTGAGCGGTCCTCGCCTAGCGGCGAGGGCCCTCAGGGCCATGCAGGTGAGTCCATGGCTGATCCAGTCACCTCAGAGTGGATCATTCCTGGAACATCAATTAGCGTACGCAACAGGACCGTTCTAGCAGCGATGACGAACAAGCAGTCCCTCGAGGACGGAACCCTATCGGACGAGGAGATAAATTGGCTACTGAGGCGAGCCGAGGGGGGCTTCGGGATAGTCACCACCGCTGCGAGCCACGTTCATCCAAGCGGAAAGTCATGGGAAGGAGAAATGGGAGTCTGGGGGGATCATCACATCCCGAGGCTAGAAGAGCTAGCGAAAGGAATCAGGAATAGCGGAGCGATCGGCCTGGTCCAGATATTCCACGGTGGCCTTAGGGCACCGAGAAGCCTCACAGGCATGCAACCGGTATCAGCCAGCAAGAACCTCGAGAAAGGGGTTGAAGAAGAGAGCAGGCCCCTATCGGAAGACGAGATACTGGATTTAGTATCCTCTTTCGGAGACGCAGCAGAGAGATGCGAGAGAGCTGGCTTCGATGGGATCGAGATACATGGAGCACATGGTTACCTGATTTGCCAGTTCCTAGGAACCCGTACCAACCGCAGGGAAGATCGATGGGGGGGTGACCTATCGGGACGCTCGCTTTTCCTTAGGGAGGTGGTTAGGGAGGTCAGGAGTAGGACATCCAATCGCTTCCTAGTCTGCGTTAGGATCTCTCCCGAGCATGAGGTTGGAGTCACACTATCAGATAGTCTGGAGCTGTCCAAGATGATGGGAGGATGGGACGTGGACATGATCCACATCTCATGCTGGGACGCATTCAAGGGACCGCAAGGAGAGGACGACCCCCGGACGATAACACGCAGATTCAGGGATGAGTTGGGAGCGGATGCTGCGATAATATCAACTGGTTCGGTCTGGGATGCTGCTGATGCCCAGTTCGTAATCGATGAGGGAGCCGATATGGTGGGTGTCGCAAGGGTTGCGATAGCTCACTCAGAGTGGGCGATCGGCCTGAGTGACGGGGGATACTCCCCCGAAAGGCCCCCCTTCACCGCTGAGCACCTGATGTCTCAGGGCCTTAGTCAGGTCTTCGTAGACTACATGAGAAGGTGGAAGGGCTTTGTTAAAGACGGAAGAAGTTAGTAGAATAAATTCCAATACGTGGGTTTCCCTGCAGGGACCATGGATGACCTGGTATGGAAGATACTCCTAGCAGGGTTCGCCATCTTCGTAGTCTTCAAAATCAGCCTAATCACATACAGGAGGCGGGCCTTCCCGGAGCCCCACTACAACTGGGACGAGATAGATACTAGTGATTTGGCATTCCCTGAGAGATTCATCTGGGGAACTGCTACTGCAGCTCACCAGATTGAGGGCAACCAGAGCAATAACTGGACAGACTTCGAAGAAAGAGCTGGCAAGGAGAGAAGCGGCGAGGCATGCGACCATTGGAATCTCTGGAGGGATGACTTCAAACTGCTGTCCGAAATAGGGGTGACTTCATACAGATTCTCGATAGAGTGGAGCAGACTAGAGCCTCATCCCGGACAGTGGAACGAGGAAGCATTGAGGACGTACTCTGAGATGGTAGACGATCTCCTAGAAAGGGGAATCAGGCCGATGCCCACCCTTCATCACTTCTCTCACCCATCATGGTGGGAGGAAAAGGGAGGATTCGCTGACGAGAGGAACCTGGGCGACTTCGTGTCCTACTCGGAGAGAGTCTTCGATTCCTTGTCAGACAGGGTGGAGGTCTGGTGCACGATTAACGAGCCTACGGTATTCTCAGCGATGGGGTACACCCTGGGGCAATTCCCTCCTGGTAAGAGGAGTATCATCCTGACTCTGAGGGTGATGAAGAACATGATGCGAGCCCATTCGATGGTGTACAAGAGACTGAAGGAGAGAGCTCCAGAATGTAAACTGGGAATAGCCAAGAACGTGACACTATTCGATCCAGCGAATCGCTGGAGCCCGATAGACTGGCCCGTATCCAGGCTACTGGAATGGCTTTGGAACGGAGCATGGAGGAGAGCGATTACCAAGGGAAGTATGCTGGGATCCAGGATACCCGATGCCAAGGGATCCCTCGACTTCGTCGGTCTGAACTACTACACCCACTTCATCACCGGCCTGTTCTTGCCTACATCCACCGAAGAGCTGTCCTTCGCAAAGAGGGAGAACGAGGTTGCTACCGAGTTCGGCTATCCGATGTATGCAGAGGGGATGAGGAGAGCTATTGACTTCGTCTCTGAATTAGAGGTCCCGATTGAGATAACCGAGAACGGAGTCGCCGATTCCGATGACTCCCTAAGGCCTGAGCACCTGATGCGCCACCTGTGGATTATATCCGAGGCGATCAAGGATGGAAGGGATGTGATTTCCTATCATCACTGGTCTCTGATGGACAACTTCGAGTGGGCAGAGGGATACAAGATGAGATTCGGCCTATACCACGTCGACTTCGAGACCCAGGAGCGTACCCTCAGACCAAGTGGAGAGATCTTCCGTGATGTCATCAGATCGTCTAGTAACAAGTAGTCTGAGATTGGCTCCCCTATGCTTTTCATCTTAGTCGTTAAACAGTCGTTGAAATGCTCTGAGTCAACGCCGAATCCATGGACAGAATCTACGGAGTGTACAATGCAGATGGCGGGATAATGGGAGAGCTAGCCTACGTTTGGGGTAAAATCAGAGGGACAGTCCACTGTGCCCTGTGCGATATTACCCATCGGGGAGTCTCTAAGAAGAAGCAATGGAAAGAATTCGAGAATAGTCTCAAAGTCCCAATTGAGCTTCTACACATCAACGAGCAGGAGTCGGCACTAGCTCAGTTTACGGAAGGGAAAACCCCCTGCGTGGTTGGAGACTACTCCGGAGAGTTAAGGATTGTAATGAATGCAGAAGATCTGGAAGAATGTAGTAAATCAGTGGATAAATTCGAGTCGTTCATATCCAAGATAATCGATTGATTCTGTTCAAAATCCAGGCTAAACTATGGGTCGAGCTTGGGTTCCAACTACTGGAGATAATTGAACTGGTCGCCTATAATTCAACCATGCTCAGCGCATGGAGGGAGCATACTGGATACCCCCCTCGGATACGAGGGCGTTTAGGGTCCCTGATCTTGACATGAGGCACCCGCTCATAGCATCCGATCCGCTGACACCGTCGTAGGTACCGTCGCAGAACGCATCATCGTACATCTCCCCGTAATTCCCCTCTGCCTCGAGGACGTCCTGCATCCAGGTATCGGATAGCGGGTTGTCCTCGGTTCCTAGGCCGAAGTTTTGAGTAAGGAGCCTACATAGCCAGATGTTGTAATTGGAGTCTCCTGGATTGCACGAGTAGTCTATGGTGTCATAGTTTTCAGACGTCACTCCCAACTCCTCGGCGGTGATTACCCCATACCAGACCCATGACACGATCTCGTTCCACTCCGTGTCGTAGTCCCTGGTTACGGATGCAAGCGGCTCCTTGGAGAGTAACTCAACGGGAACCCACAAGTCGGTGTGATCGTCGGAGTCTCGCCAGTCCTCGTGATCATCTGAGTTTTCTAGCCCCCACTTAACGGCTATCATCGCGGACATGTCTCCGGTGAAGGCGTCGCACTCCCCGTCCTTCAGATACGAAATGGCTTCCCAGGAACTCCCGACTGGTATGCTTGTGAACGAGATGCCGTTGGTGTCGAAGTATCCCTCTAGGTTTCCTTCTGAGGTCGTCCCTGTGCCGACGCAGATATCCGCGCCGCCAAGGCCAGAAACCGAGTTGCCTGCTGTAGCAGCCGGGAAGGCGTCTTCACGTACAAGGAGCCCCTGACCGTCGTAGAAGTTCACTGCCGCAAAGTCCCCGTCGAGGGCGGCGTCCCTGGTGGCCGTCCATGTGGTTGTCCGGATTAGGACGTCGATGGTTTCTTCTTGTAGCATCACGAACCTCTGAGACCCAGATGCAAGGATGTACTCCACGTCCGTATCTGGGTTCAGACCGATGGCTGCTGCCAATGCCCGACAGTAGGAAATGTCCAACCCGGATCGAACGCCCGTATCCGGATCCAGGTAAGCCATTCCGTATTGGGACTCCTTGATGCCGCACTTCATGCTTCCACGTGCTTTTATTGTGTCCAGAGTGCTGGTGCCACTCTCCATCTCGGAGATGATTTCCTCAAGTCCCTCGATGGTCCCATTGAGCCCTGCCGCTAGAGTCTGGAGGTCGGAAACCTCCGATGCAGCATTCTGGTTCGCAGCAGTAAGGGATGCGACTTGGGTCTCTAGGCTGGACTTCTCGGACTCCAATAAGGCGACGTTAGTCTCCAAGTTTGCCTTGATAGACTCGAGACTTGTGATGTTGAGGGCCATTTGGTCAATTTGGGCCCCCTTAGTATCATTATGCTGATTGAGAGTTTCGGCCTCAGCCTGATAGTTTGCAATCTGCGTGTCGAGATCTGCGATTAGCGAGTTGAGCGTCACTATTGTTGATTCCAGCTGCGCCATGTTGCTCTCCAATGAGGCGACGGTCGCATTGAGGGTTGCTAACCTCTCTTGGTCGGCCGTTGCCTCTTGTTCTAACGCACTGATCGTTTCCTCGAAGTTGGCTTCATCCCCCGCGCAACCCGCAAGAGAGGCAGAGGTCAGAATTATTGTCATCAGAATAGAATTTGTTCTTTTCATGGGACAAGGAAAAGTTGCTGATTAATGGTATTATTCCCGGAAATCAAGAGTCGCGGAACGGATGGATCCATAGAAACAACCGAATCTGGTGAGACCGAGCTTCACGAACTCATCGTCCGGACCGTACTTAGTGGCGGACCGTGCAGGATTCGAACCCACGTCTCCGGCTCCGAAGGCCGGAAGGATATCCAGACTACCCTAACGGTCCACGCTTTCTCCCAGCGTGGCCGACCCATATTCAATGCGCCGGATGGCAGAGCACCACTAGCCTCGATAGGCTCTTGTGGACCCTGACCGGAGATACCATGGAAACCGACCATCCAGTCTCTCGGATTCTCTCCTTCATCATGGCCCACTCCATGCCCATAACCTGGATCTCTTCGGATAAGGGTCCCTCCAGAGCATCTGGACTAGATGGGAGCATGGTGCAAATGGTTCCACTTGGACACATCTTGCTGGCAGACGATAACGCGCCTAGGAACACCTCCAATCCATCCTCTGAGGTCCATGCATTCCTACCATATGGTGGGTCGAAGACGAAAGAGCACCCCTCCATCTCACCCCAGATTTCGTGAATGGAGTCCGCAGGGCATCTTTCGATCTTATGTGATCCAGATCCCATCGCCCAATCAAGATTTGATTTCGTCCCCTCTACCATCCTGGAGTCGAGATCGCTGGCTAGAACATCCAGACCCAGCAATGAGGCTTCGATGGCTATACCTCCGGTCCCACAGAAAGGATCGACTATCGTGGAAGGGAGGTTTCCGGAGAAGGAGAGCGAAACCATCAGTCGTGCTAGCCTAGGATCCAATGTTACTGGCTTGAAGAAAGGTCGATCTGTTGGAGATGTTCCATTGTAGGTGCCAGTGAATTCCCTGTCCCTTAGCCCCCACAGGATCAGGTTGTTCTGCTGAGTATCATCCCAGTACCCGGATGATTCGTCCTGGCCGGCCATTACTACTACTATCTCGAAATCTGGGTCCTCCAAGTCCACTGATCTACCCTTATCAGAAATCCTTGCACCTACCTCTGACTCTATTTCTCTGCGGGACAAGTCGCATACCCCCCGTCCCAGATTCCTAGCCCTTACTGCGAAGGAGCCCTCTGGAAGCAGCTCCTGCGACCACTCTTCCACGTGAGTTGCAATCTCGCTCACGGAAATTCTCCCCTCGTCGATCCAGATCCTCGAGGTTGACTCGATGACCTCGTCGACTAGGGAAGCTCCAGATATCATTCCTTGGACGGATTCGGAATGTGCAGCAGATACCATGCGTGGATGGAGGATCTCTGCAGAACCCAGAAGCGCTCTCGCCTCCTCCCTGAACAGAGGAGGGTGCCAACCGCTACCCACTAGGGCTAGATTGCTAACTCCCATACTTGCACCGGGGGATGCTCTTGGCTTCAACCCTATATGCCCCCACCAACAGCAGCAGTCGTATAGGCGAGGGGCGGAAGCATGGGTTGCAATCTGAGAGATCTTGTTTCACCCGAGCCAATCGAGCTGAGTGACCTGTCTGGGCAGAGAATCGCGATCGACGTGTTCCTGAACTCCTACCAGTTCATCACCTCGATGACCGGCCCAGATGGAAAGCCTCTGTCGTTCGATGGGAAGCCAGTAGCCCACCTGATGGGTTTCCTAGACAGGGCGACTGTGATGATATCCGAGGGAATCGATCCGGTTTTCGTCTTCGATGGTAAGCCCCATGAACTCAAGAGAGCGACTCTCGATGAAAGGAAGGAAAGGAAAGTCGAAGCAACTTCGCGTTGGGAGGCAGCGGTAGATGCAGGAGACATGGAGGCAGCGAAGAAACTAGGCCCCCAGACAGCGGAGTACACGCCAGACATGGTTCAGGAGACCAAGGATCTCTTCGATCTGATGGGGGTTTCGTGGATGGAAGCCCCGATGGAGGCCGAGGGAGCGGCTGCGGTGATGTGCTCAAGGGGGGATGTCTCAGCAGTGGCTAGCCAGGATTGGGACACACTACTGTATGGTTCTCCGGTTATGGTTAGGAATCTCACTAGCCACGGGACGAGGAGATTCGGACGTGTGATGAGAGCGGAGAGAATATCACTCTCAGACACCCTTTCAGAGCATGGGATAACACGAGAGCAGTTGGTAGATCTAGGCATAATGGTAGGAACCGACTTCCATCCTGGGATCAAGGGGATAGGCCCCAAGACCGGTCTGAAGCTGATGAAGAAGCATGGGACGATGGAAGCAGTTTCCGAGGAGAGGGGTTTCGATCTCCCAGAAGACCTTGAGAGCGTGCGAGAGCTGTTCATGGACCATCCTCTGGGAGAGGCTTCCCCTACGGCTATGGGCAGGGCCGTAGAGGAGGATATGCGCCAGTTCCTCCAAGAAGGTAGGGGCTTCTCAGAGAGGAGGGTCGACCGAGCCATCAACCGCCTAGCTGACGCTGGGCGGCTGAGGTCGTCGAGTCAACCTTCGCTTTTCGACTTCTGATCAAATGACGTCGAAGTCGTTCTCTTCTGTATCGGGGATGCCGTCGCCGTCATCGTCCTCGTCGGTGTAGTCTGGAATGCCATCGTTGTCGTGGTCAAACTGGCCGGTGTTATCCCAGCCATCGTTCTGCTCGAACCAGTCCGACAGGCCGTCGTTGTCGTCGTCGGTATCGTAGCTGTCCCAGAATCCGTCGTTGTCGTGGTCGTACCTGTATGCGCCGAACTCTCCGTCCAACTCATCCACATCGAGGATGTTGTCGTTGTCATCGTCATCGTCGTCCTTGTCGTTACTGCAGTCGTTGTCGTGGTCCCTTGCTGCATCGACATCGAAGATGCCATCGCCGTTTAGGTCGATTAGCTGCTCCTCGAAGCCGTCGTTGTCGCAATCAAGCTTGTCTTCCCAGTTGTCGATGCCGTCGTTGTCGATATCGAAGTCTATGCTGTCCTCGATGCCGTCGTTGTCGTGGTCGTAGATGTCGGTGACAGGGTTTCCGTCTGCGACCTCCTCACGGTCGTTGACTCCGTCGCCGTCGTCGTCATCGTCGTCTGCGTCGTCGATGCCGTCGTTGTCGTGATCCTCAGGCCTGGGGTCCTGTGAGTCTGGGATTCCGTCGTTATCGTCATCCCAATCCTGGTCGTCTGGGATTCCGTCGCCGTCGTTGTCATTCTCACCGTTCTGGTCCTGGTTGTCTAGCTGCTGACTCTGTTGCTGGTCCGATGCGGAGCCCTGCTGGCCCTGCTCGTCTCCTTGTGTCTGACCCTGCTGCTGCTGGTTCTGACCGTTCTGGTTGTTCCCGTTCTCGTCGGAGCTCTCCTGGTCGCCCTGCTGGCCGCTCTGCTCGCCGCCATTGGACTGCTGTCCCTGTCCATTGTCCTGCTGGTTGCCCTGCTCGCCTGGATCGCTTTCCTGTCCCTGCTGACCGTCCTGATCTGACTGTGAGCCTTCATCCTGTCCCTGGCCCTGCTGGCCCTGGCCTCCTTGGCCCTGGCCTCCTTGGCCCTGACCCTGTCCTTGGCCCTGACCCTGTCCTTGGCCCTGACCCTGTCCTTGGCCCTGACCCTGTCCT
>JAPOKZ010000144.1:0-1517 GCA_029977385.1 Methanobacteriota archaeon | reverse complement strand
CCTCGTCGACTTCGGTGGCCTCGACGGCGGCCTCGTAGACTTCGTTGGCTACGAAGGTGGCCTCCTCGGCCTCGCCGACTTCGGCAGTTTCGACGGCGGCCTCCTCAGCCTCGTCGACTTCGCTCATCCTGACACTTCGCCTTAGAAGCTGTGAAGGACCCTGGCCTCTTCGGAATCCCCCCACCCCCTCACCCACGAAACCAAGTCAAGTGACAATGTTCTAGACGGACCCCGAAATCGGGGCCGCAGCGACATTACATCGTGGAGTGAGGAGGTGGACGAACCGGTCCAAGTGGTCAGGTGCACCTTCTCGAGCGAGGAAGGGCTGAAGTGTGCAGATGACATGAGGGTTTTGGTGTCCTGTTCAGTACGTGCCAAGCCAGTGAGGCTTGTGAACAGGACGGGAGGGGGGCAAGATCGAGCTAGTTTGATAGGGAGAGGTCGTGGGTGCCACCACGGTGTGATCCCTCGGGCTTGCGAGATCATGAGTTGCCCGTTGATTTCATCCTTGGAGGGTGGTCCAGTCATCGCATGGAAGCTGCACTCCGGGCGACTTTCTGCACGCCCTTAGTAGATACCGCCGAACACGGCCTCTGCAGAAATGGTGAGTCGTCCCGGAAAACCAACCACATGACTGGAGCCTGGAGGATCGACGTCATATGGGGTATGTTCTTTAGGGGGGTTCTCAGGCCACGACCTGAGGGGTGAAGGAGGTCAGTCTTAAGTGCGATTAGTCAGAGGGGGATGGTCGTGGGACGAGCCATTCATTCAACTTGGGCCAGCTAGATTAGGTATTTACCCGGCTGGCTCGGGGTTTGGTGTTCGCTGATCGACTGTTCCTGCTTTGGTTTTCCACGTCCCGACGCGGGCATTGTATCCACCACCTCTTTTGCTGCAGAAGAGGCAGGGCTGGCCCTCGATCTCAGTCCCCATTAGGAGATGCGAGGGTTGCATGCTGCGGACGATACCTTGCCTGTAAGGGATTGACTTGTCTCTGCTTAGGAGTGAAGTGGATGGAATTCCCCCTTTTGGATATTGGATGGTTGACAACCTGGTTGGTGGTGAAAGGTTGTCAAATTGGATTATGGCATGTGTTTAGAATGGATATATGTTAGGTTAAAGAGTTTGCGTAACTGTGATTTGACTGTGGAGTTGCGTAAGAGGAGTAAATGGATACCTGCTCGAACCGGAAGTAAAGATGGTAGCTACTGGTGACGATTTACACAACAACCATCAGTCACAACTCACAGGCTGTCGTTTTGTGGAAGTGAATCGAAGCTACGGAAATACTCACTCCCGGGGGGATTGAGTAGGAACAAGTGTGATTGGCTTGAAACCTCTCTTGTGGTGGATGATGCTTCAGGGAGACACGTGGATGCGACACTCAGGCGCATCACTCCGAGTGTCCGACCGGTTACGCATCACTCCGAGTGTCCGACCGGTTACGAGTTCCAGAACAATAGAGAAAAGGTATTCAAGGAACCTCTCGGATATGGGCACGGTACATAAGCGCTGGG
>JAPOKZ010000148.1:0-1465 GCA_029977385.1 Methanobacteriota archaeon | reverse complement strand
TGAGAGCCCGAGAGGGGGGTATTCTATGTCGGCCTAGAATACCCGCCAACAGGGCATCGATTCTATGCCCGCGGGCATAGAATCGATGCCCTGTTGGCGGGTATTCTAGGCCGACATAGAATACCCCCCTCTCGGGCTCTCAATTCTCTGCCCAGTGCATGTGACAGGAGCCTTCTCTCTAAAATTCAAAGAAAAGTGCATGAATCCGAGGACGCAGCCTGCCCAAGCACCATGCCCCACGCCTTCTTAGTACAGGAGGCTTGCCGAAGTCAAGAACTCGGCGCTCATGATGAAGGCGACTCGCATGATCCACATGGAGCTTGGCTAGCCGTAGCGGCGTGTCGCCCCTTCTCCCGAAGTTACGGGGCCATTTTGCCGAGTTCCTTAACCATGATTCTCTCTAGCGCCTGAGGATACTCTCCTCGCCCACGTGTGTCCGTTTACGGTACGGTCAGCTATTAATCTAACATAGAGGATTTTCTTGGCAGTCTGGTTAGGATCAGTTGGCTTGCCCGAAGGCGCGCTTCCCATTCACATCTCAGGCTATAAGATCCGGCGGATTTGCCTACCGGATCACCCTACATGCTTAGACACGGACATTCAATACCGTGCTGATCTTTCACTCCTGCGTCCCCCCTTAGCTTAAACAATTAATCGCTGGTACGGGAATATTTTACCCGTTTTCCATCGTCTACGCCTTTCGGCCTCGACTTAGGGTCCGACTAACCCTGAGCAGAGTTACTTTACTCAGGAAACCTTGGGCTTACGGCGACACAGAATTTCACTGTGTTTATCGCTACTCATGCCAGCATACTCATTTCCATCTCCTCCAGCGGCCCTCGCGGGTCCACCTTCAACGGTCAATGGAACGCTCGCCTACCGATTCTAAGAATCTCAAAGCTTCGGTATGATACTTACAGTCCCGGATATTATCGGCGCAAAACCCCTCGACTAGTGAGCTGTTACGCTTTCTTTAAAGGATGGCTGCTTCTAAGCCAACCTCCTAGCTGTCTGGGCGATTTGACATCCTTTATCACTTAGTATCAATTTTGGGACCTTAGCTGTTGATCTGGGTTGTTTCCCTCTTGGCTACGAACCTTATCGCCCGTAGCCTCACTGCTATACAACATGTATCCGGTATTCGGAGTTTGATTGGGGTTGGTAAGCTTGTAGGCCCCCTAGCCCATTCAGTGCTCTACCCCCGGTACACTAATATAACGCTGCCCCTAAAGGCATTTCGGCGAGAACCAGATATCTCCGAGTTTGATTGGCCTTTCACCCCTAACCACAACTCATCCCCTCCGTTTTCAACCGAAGTGGGTTCGGTCCTCCGGTGCGTGTTACCGCACTTTCAACCTGGTCATGGCTAGATCACCCGGTTTCGGGCCCTCGAACCAAAATAACGAAAAAACGTCCGCACGTTTATTATCCTATCTCGCAAAGCACAAGCACTGGTCGCCTTTCG
>JAPOKZ010000103.1:0-2282 GCA_029977385.1 Methanobacteriota archaeon | reverse complement strand
CATCGCTTCGAAGTAAGACTCTCCCTCCCGTGAGAAGAATGGTGCGGAAGCCAACTGAGGGTCAGAAATGGATATCCCCCAATCCTCTGATTCCCAAACACCTCCATGGTGCCTGTATCGCCCCTCCAGTTCCTTCACATGCTCAGAGCAGACCTGGTAACCAAGCCCCCTAGATCCGGTATGGATCATTGCTGTCAACCTCCCTTCCTCAAGGCCAAATGCACTAGCGGCCCTTTCATCAATGATTTCGTCTACCACTTGAATCTCCAGGAAGTGATTCCCCCTGCCGATGGAGCCCAGTGCAGACAAGCCCCTTCTCTTGGCAACTTCGGAAATACTACTGGCATCTCCGCCCAAGTTACCCTTCATCTCCATTCTCGAAAGATCATCGTCATGGCCTATGCCAATTTCTGCCGCACCCTCTGCTCCTCCAGCTAGGATTTCATCCAGATCATGGGGACTCAACTTGAAACCGCCCTTCCCAGACTCTCCAGCAGGAATTCTCGCCTTTAGCCGATTTCCAAACTCCTTACTTCCACTCCCAGACTTCTTTCTGGTCAAATGTACTAGGTCTTCCAAACCCAGATCAATAGAGCATAGACGAACTCCACAGTTGATATCGAAACCAACACCACCCGGTGAGATTACTCCGCCATTTTCTATGTCGGTTGCCACCACCCCTCCGATTGGAAATCCATAGCCTTGATGGAAGTCTGCCATCCCCCAAGCTTCACCAACTACCCCTGGTAGAGATGCGGCATTGGTCAATTGATCGAGAGATCTGTCATTGCTCTTCCCTACATGTTCTGAATCGGAGACAATCACTGCATCGACAAGCATCCCTCCTCTCTTCTTTATCCTCATTAGAGAATCCCCGTCGGGCTTGAGATAATCTCTCCAGTCCTCCATCAGCCTTTCTGAGAACCCCTATCCTTTCAACACACCGGGAGTATTTCTCGCATTGACTTCAAGACCCGGTATCCAATGGGCTAGTCGAGGGGGACACAGTGACCTTTGGAGAAGTAGAAATTCCCTTTTGGGAAGAATCGGGCCACGTTTGTAAGACCTGCACGATAACCGGCTCCAGATTCTGGACTAGAGATCAGAGTAGGGAAACCTGTGGAGATAGCACAGAGGATCCCTACACATTCATTGGAGAGCCGATTATCGACGGATTTCAGATCCTTGGCAAGGAACTCAAGGACGCTATGAGGGAAAGATTTCAGGACTTCTTCGAAAAGAAGGGGCACTCCAGAGTTTCTCCATATCCAGTAGTTGCAAGATGGAGGGATGATATCCACCTTACTATAGCCAGTATAGCAGACTTCCAACCCCATGTGACTAGCGGTCTCGTACCCCCTCCAGCGAATCCACTGGTAATTAGCCAGCCCTGTATAAGGCTCACAGACGTTGCCGCAGTCGGAAGATCAGGGAGACACCTGTCTACATTCGAGATGATGGCGCATCATGCCTTCAACCGGCCCAATGATGGAGATGTTGTGTATTGGATCGACCAGTGCGTCAGATATTGCGACGAGATGCTAGTTGAGTCATTCGGAATCGATCCGAGCGAGCTAACGTATGTGGAGAATCCATGGTCTGGAGGGGGGAACGCGGGCCCGGCTCTAGAGGTCATTGTAGGGGGGCTGGAACTGGCTACGCTCGTTTTCATGAATCTGGAAGAGCATGAAGATGGGGATGTAGATATCAAGGGGCTAAATTACAGGGAGATGGACTTACAGATTATCGATACTGGGTACGGGCTTGAGAGGTTCTGCTGGGCTGCCGCTGGAACCCCAACGATTTACGACGCGATATATCCCGAATCTGTGAAGTGGCTCAAGGAGATGTCGCGCTTCAATAAAATCGTGGAAAACCTAGGGCTCTCTGTCGACACTGAGAATCTTCTAGGGGAGATTTCTAGATTGGCAGGAATTCTGAATATTGACGTAGGGACGGATGCCGAGTCACTCTTCGTAAAACTCTCAAGCAGACTTGGAGAATCCGGCTTGGATGTATCCGTAGAGGATCTCAAACTACTCACTGAGCCGCTCTCAAGCATTTATGCAATCCCCGATCACATGCACGCAATATGCAACATGCTTGGCGACGGTCTTGTGCCCAGTAATTCCAAGGCCGGATACTTGGTTAGAATGCTGGCGAGAAGAGTTTGCAGGATGAAGGATGATCTCGGACTGGAAGTCTCACTATCCGAACTAGGATCTCACCACATTGATGAGAATCTAGACTTCTCTAGTTTCAAGCAATCCCGCGAGGGAGTG
>JAPOKZ010000162.1:0-1229 GCA_029977385.1 Methanobacteriota archaeon | reverse complement strand
TTCAGAAGATTTCAACAAGAATGCTCTCGAGTATTGTGACATGGAGTTGCGTGGAGTCGATGGAGCAGCTGGCCGTAAAGTGAAGGATGTATGCTGCACTGAATGTGGAATCGCATACAGCCACTGAGAGTAATGTTATGATGTGTAGATCTAGATAGATACAGTAGATATCTACGAGTCTGCATGGATTTTGAATTAATTGGTCAGGTAGATAGACTCGACTCTACGTGTAGCTACACGTACGTGTAGAAAGGCAACAACCCCGCCGACCAATGTTTTCCTTACCGGTTCCTTTTTTACATGTTGATCACTGCATCGCAGATCCCACGAAGGTCAGTCAGGCGCGTCTTCATTCCATGTCCCGTCAAAAGCTATATTGCAATATGTAGGTACCGGTAGATCTAGTCTAATAGAATAGAATAGAATAGAATAGAATAGCGAATAGAATGTAGATCTATGTATAGATCTACAACACGGCATTACGAGTAGAATCTAATCTCTTTGCGGAGGTCTTTATTTGCTTATTGGCTCTATATATACATGTGTAGATCTACGCCTGCTCCAGCTTGACTACAACCCGACCTCCAGAGAAGTCTCTTCCTCACCAGATTGAAGCTTCTCAAAATCCTCCTTGGAAAGATAAGAGGCAGGCATCCTCCCCGCCAAAGTCCTGGACGATGGCCTGAGGGGTGACGCTTGAAGGCCTGCCATGAGAGAAAAATAAGGATGTTGGAAAAGCTGAGGTCTGACTATCCTTATCAGAGGCAAGAATCTGAGGTCTCAAACCAGGATGTGAAATATCCTTATAGGTGGGGACGGACTGTATTTCACTTGGGATAGTACATACATGTACCTAGAGACTAGGTACGTCAGTCACTCTGATAAACATTGCTTACGTAGAAAATCACTTTGCACCGGAGTACCAGTTATGTGTGCAATCGAATGAGTCGAGTCATAACGTACTCGACTGGCGATGGCTTCGTGTCACTCGAGCTGGTTGTTCGACTACGGCACCCCTCTCTGCGTCTCTGCGTGGAGTCCCATTCCACCCCCCCAGGTGACTCTGCTCCTGCTGCCGAGCCTCCTCGACCGCCGACGGGCACGGCAGGAGAAATGGACGTGACGGGTTCTGCAGCAGCAGCAGCTGCAGCCGGTGATGGTGACGTGATGGTGACGTGACGGGTTCTGCAGCAGCAGCAGCTGCAGCCGGTGATGGTGGTGCCCCCACC
>JAPOKZ010000074.1:0-3263 GCA_029977385.1 Methanobacteriota archaeon | reverse complement strand
CCCGCCCCCATTGGGTTTCGATGCCCCGCCCCCTCCTCCCGGGTTCTCCGAAGAGACGGAGGAAGCGGAGGGGGAATCCCCTCCCCCGCCCCCATTGGGTTTCGATGCCCCGCCCCCTCCTCCCGGGTTCTCCGAAGAGACGGAGGAAGCGGAGGAGGAATCCCCCTCAACTATTGATGGCATTTCAGTTGAAGGCGATATTTCATCCATAGATTCGCTGGCTGACTCCTTGTCCCTTCTAGAGGATGAATGGGGATCAGATTCAGACGCACCTCCCCTTGATCCGTTTGAAAGTAACATTTCACCGGAACAAACTCAGTGGCCCGAGGATCCATATGGCCAGGATTCAGGTCATTCAGAAGTAGCACAAGCAATCGAGTCGTTTGATTTAGTTAGCGAACCCCAATTGAAGCAACCCGATGAGTCAAAGCCTCCTAGGCAATCCCCATTCCTGAGATCTGCTTCAGAAGTAGACTCCATTCCTGGGGACAAACTACATGCCACACTAAGCGAAACTGAAAAATCAGTACTCAACCCGGATGGTACAATTAGGAAACAGTTCATCGATGGAGAACTCATTCTAAGGAACTCAAGCAAGAAGCATCGAGCATGGGATATCGAAGTCCATCTAGAATCGATAGACTCCACTGATTTCGGAGATCGAGTCTCCTCTGTGAAGGAGCTCGATCCTACCGAGGAGACGGCGATACCCTATACTGCGTCTGGACCAAGGATGTTAGTTCTGAAGGAATCAATAGATACCGAGAGCTCAAGGGATGAGGAACCAAGCCTATCGATGGTCTTCTCAGATTCTCCTCAGGAAATAGAGATTAATATCGAGATTGAGAATGTGTCACCAGCCCCACTTTACGATGTTGAGGTGAAGAGGACCATTCCAGAATCATTCATCCTACCTGATGATAGCTTATACAGCGTCGAGAAGGACTCTGTTGTTTGGGATATAGGTAGGATGAATATAGGGGAGAAGAGAAATTTGGCTATTTCTGCAAGAGTAAACACAGGTTCCGTTGAAAAAATCAATGCAGGAATCACTTCGGCAACTTACTCGTCCGAGGCCACTGCTTCTCGGGCCCGATTCGACAGAGTGAGCGGGTCAGGACGTCAATTTTCATACGTTAATGCAGAAGAGGATGATAGACCAGGGGTATGGCATTGTACTTGCGTTTTCGAAAACAAATCATCCTTCGTAGTTTCACTTTCTGGCGCTACTGTAAGGCTGATAGGAAGAGAGGACCCAATTTTGGAAGTTTCAGATATTAGGCAAGATGTTCCTCCAGAGGGCAAATGGGATTCGATGGCGAAGAGAGTCGAATCTGAAAATCAGCCAAGCTTCACCCAGGAAATAAGATTCTCCATCCTTCCAAGAGTTTCAGTACAATCTTCTGGGACTGTCGAATTGAAGGAACAACAACTTACCGTTCTTGATGCGGCCCTTCAGAAGAGATTTGACAAGTCTAGGATCAAATCATACATCTCATCTAAGGTTGAAACTGTAATCACCCTCGAGAACACAGGAACTTCAGAGATCAACGTTCTAAGGGTTCTTGACGATGTTCCAGGGATTTTCGACACCCCTAACACAGAAGACATTTCCATAGAGATAGAGGGCACTGAGCTTAAGCAAGAACAATACAGAATCGATGTAGTTAACGGGACACAATTAGAGGAGAAACACGTCTCTCCCGACAAGGAGGGTAACAGCCTTAGAATGACAATTGGTACCTCTGCTCCTTTGGGTTTACAACCCGGCAAGGCAGTAGTAATTCGGTACCCACTCCTGGCACCGGACCCCTCTCCCAGAAATGAGTTGCTAGTTGCTCCGATCAAGGTCGATTTCAGCTCGGAAAGATTCGGACCTGTTGCTACTAGAACGGTAGACAAGCCACCAATAATATCGGTAGTCCACAAAAGAAGAAACATCAGTACCGGGAAGGAGGTCTTCCCCGGCGGAAAACCCGGACAATACGAAATCATGCTGATGTTCCACAACAGTTCCGATAGCGCTCTAGATGACCTTGCTCTTCACGATATCGTACCCGGAACATTCTCCATTGAAGAATCGGTTGTACGCTCTGACAAGGATGGAGAAAGAGATTCTTCGATAACAAAGGAGTCAGCCAGAGACGGAACTCAGGTAACTTGGGCCATAGGTCGAATCCTTCAAGGAGAGAGAATAGAAGTGTTGTATACGATACAGGGGGACCCTGAGGCAGAGTACAAGGTCTCCGATGCTCAGGATTTCCATGGCGCAACATTTGGGGATGAGGTGGACGAGGAGCCGAATGTACCACAATGGCTGGAACAACAAGAGGAGGAAATGCCATCGGCATCCGAGGACGCAATAGAAGTAGACCATCAAAGTGAACCAGTCGTCGAACAAGAAACTGAGGATGATGTGGGGGATGCCGAATCAGGACCAGAAACAGAGACCGAGAAACATGGGGAAAAAGAACAACCAGCGGATCCGTCAAACACATGTCCTGCATGCGGATTCGAGGTAGGGATCGGCTCTTCGGTATGCGTCGTTTGCGGAAATACACTTTCCTGACATTTTGTAGTAATCATCTCTTCATCACCGAAGTGTTATTCTCACTCCTTCGTGTCGATGTGATATGGCACCTGCAGAATCGGGAGGAGACGCGCAAGCAGATGCCATGGCATCGATGATGCTCCCGATGTTGCTACTTCTTGGGATGATGGTCATGTTGATGTTCTATCCCGGTCTTAGGGTGGGCCTATCGGATACGGCAGGATCGGTACTAGAACCGATGCTGCCGTTCCATCAGACCTACTTTGTCCCTACAGTTTTCATTGTCGGTTCATCAATCATGGTCGTGAACACAATCATTCGCTCATTCTTCATGGATCCTCTACAGCAAGCCCACTTCTCGCACAGAAATAGGCAGATTGGGAAGCAGCTTAGAGAGGCAAGGATGGCTAGAGACACGGCCATGGCAGATAAGATGCAAACCATTCAGCTAGAGATGATGCCCGAGCAAATGAAGATGCAATCCTCGATGATGAAGCCGATGGTTTTCACAATGGTATTCATCATTGCCATATTCAGTTGGATGGCAGGTTCAGTGGAATCATTCAGAGTAGGTTTCGTCAGCTTACCATGGGATCCAATGTGGAGTTTCAATGCCCGAGTATTGTGGATATTCCCTGCATGGATTGCGACTTACATAGCTATGAGCGCTCCCTTGGGTAGAATTCTGGACAGACACATCAAGATCGTACGT
>JAPOKZ010000115.1:0-2021 GCA_029977385.1 Methanobacteriota archaeon | reverse complement strand
GAAGAAGGAGCTCTGGACGCAGTTCCAGTCGAGTACAGGGACCTCTTCACATGGATTCCCTTCAGAGACACTCATGCATACGAATCTGTATCTTACCAGGAGTTCTCTGTGGCTATAGATTCATCCGGATCCGCATGGTCATTCGCAGGTTTTGGGACTTCCAGCGATCAGGAGTTCTTCTTGGTTCTCGATGGTTGGGACAATAGCAGGCAAGGGGACCAGCCTGCCTCAGGAAATATGAGCGTGGAGGTGCTGATCGAGGTTGAAGATAGGTTCATGCTTCCAAAGACCACGGCATACATACTAATCGGGTCACTACCCCTTTCATGCATTATTATCCCCCTAGTAATTCACTGGAAATACCACTCAACTGCATTGGGAAATGAAGAAGCGGGGATGATTGAGGTCCCTTTCTTGAATGATGATTCCTGATTACGAATACTCCATTACTTCCCATGCCATTCTTAGATCGGATGCGTTTATCCTACCTTGCTGTGCGAGATGCCAGCCTGACTCAGTAGTTGCGAATACAAGTTCTTGGCCTAGCACGGGAGCGTGGATTCTAGCCCAGTCCCCTCCAGGTCCGAGACCCATTAGGCAATACTTGTTCTCCGTGGACTTCAATTCAAGAGCAGCCTCGAAAATCCTGAGGGCATCCTTCCGATCACTAGTCGAGTAGCATGCCTTGACTAAGTCCCCTAGTTCTTGTGATTCGGCGATATCCTTTGTTATCTCCGAGGTTGAAGGAACCCCTTCTAATGAGTGGAAAGATGCAATCACCTTCGTTTTCTCTCCAGCTAGTGATACTAGCTCTTCCCTTTCTCGAGTAGGAATGTCGATCTCCAGATCTATCCAACTCGGATTGGCTCCAATGGCCGATCTCAGGACAGAAATCCTATCATCCTCGCCTGCTGGGAAAAAGCCGCCATGTTCCTGTGGCCTACAGACCATCATTATTGGAGCTTCAATCGAGGAGGAAATCTCCTCAATCTCCTTATGAAAGTCTATTTCCTCGAATCCTAGTTGGCTCACTAAAACCTCAAACTTCTCCTTCTCACCTTCATCTGAAATCTTTGTAGTTCTGATTTTTTCCTCGGTGGTCCAAAGTAAATCTAATCTAACCTCCAATAAATCTGCACCCATCTTAATTGCCTTAGGCGCGTCATTGATCATTTCTTCCGAGGTTCTACCACTCAGTGTCACACATACCGAGGGTTGATCCATGTGTTTGTGGGGATATTAGGTCGGTTTAATCGTGTCGTGTAAAGAAATCCCCCTGAAGAGTTGAGTTTCTGCTGAATAATCGCTAAACTGCAGATAATGGCAGGAATAATGGAGAGGGTTCATAGGCCTCGGCTTTCTAAGAATGATGTTATCGTTTGAGGGTTCCCGTAGGGAACCCTCAATTGGAGGAGAAAATTATGGATGACGAGTACGGTGCAGAAAGCATTCAGGTTCTCGAAGGGTTAGAGGCCGTGAGAAAGAGACCAGGCATGTACCTTGGAGATCCACATGATGGTTCGGCGCTACATCACTGCATTTGGGAAGTAGTAGACAACTCAGTGGATGAACATCTTGCAGGCCATACAGACTCAATTGAAATCACACTCAATCCGGATAACTCGCTCTCAGTCAGAGATTATGGAAGAGGCATACCCGTGGGCATACATGAAGAGTTTGGCATCTCTGCAGCTGAAGTAATTATGACTAAATTGCATGCTGGGGGAAAATTCGACAACAGTTCTTACAAGGTTTCTGGCGGCCTTCACGGTGTTGGTGTGTCTGCAGTAAATGCGGTCTCAGAATGGATGGAGATGACCATACATAGAGATGGTATCGTCTACTTCCAAAGATACGAGGCAGGAGTTCCTGTTGAGGAACTTAAGGAAATAGGGAACTGCGACGATACGGGGACGCTTATTGCTTTCAAGCCGGATTTATCGATTTTCACAGATATTGTGGAGTTTGATTTTGAAGAGGTCGATACCAGGGTTGGTGAAACTGCATTCCTAAATGCTGGG
>JAPOKZ010000058.1:0-5354 GCA_029977385.1 Methanobacteriota archaeon | reverse complement strand
GGGCAGGGGACGTCCCCAAGACATACCTAGACGTGACGAGGCTTCTTGACAGCGGCTTCGAGCCGACGTCAATGTCCGAGGATGCCATCAGAGACACTGCAAGGGATCTGATTATGGAAATCGGCCTCTGAGTTCAACGCTTACAACAGCCCGCCCTAGAACTAATCCATAGTTCGGATTCTTAACTACCAGTCCTTGAGTGGTGGCATGAGCAAGCGCTGGTACCAGGAGAACAAGCGTGATCCTTGGAGAAGGGATGCGAAGTCCAAGGGTTATCGGGCTCGCTCGGCTTACAAGCTAAAGCAGATTCAGGAGAAGTTCGGAATCATTCGGAAGGGAGACTGCGTGTTAGACATAGGGTGCCATCCCGGAGGTTGGACCCAGGTTGCGGTCGAGGAGTCCGGCGAGGGCGGCAAGGTGATCGGAGTAGACCTGTTGGTCACAGCCCCGGTTGAGGGGGCTACAGTTTTTGTCGGGGATATCACTCATGAGTCCACCATTGATGAAATTACAAGAGAGATCGGAGAGGGGGCGCTCAACAGCGTAATCAGCGATATTTCTCCCAGACTTACTGGCAGGTATGACACGGACCAAGCCATATCCCTGGAGCTCTCCACGATGGCCCTAGACGTTGCATCTGCCCTCCTGTCCCCGGGAGGGAGCTTCGTTACGAAGGTCTTCCAGGGAGCAGGCATTGAGGGGCTCGTCGAGGCCGCTAAGATGAGGTTCTCCTCAGTGGGCAGATTCTCACCGACCGCGAGCAGGAGTGCTTCTTCTGAGACATATCTCGTCTGCCAGAAGAAGTTTCCAGAAGCTAGTAAAGAGGGGACTGCAATGCAGCATGTAGAAGATCACCTAGCCTCCATAGGAATAGTTGTGGAAGACGACACAGAACCAGAGATTGACCCCATAGTCGGATTCAGGAAGCTCCCCAAGAAGGAGTGACTACGCCGAATCCCGGTCATATGGCTTGATGTTCTGCCACTCAGAAGCATCGGACCTAGAAACAATCGCATGCACCCACTCGTCTTCAGAGCAATTGAACACCTCATGAGGAACGCCCGGTTCAATGTAGAACATATCCCCTGCACTGTGCACCACTGACTGGCGACAACCCTCCCCGTACTCGTGCCTTACACTCCCCTTGAGAAGGAATATCATGACATCAAAGTCTACATGGATATGCGCCTTTGCAATACCTCCGGGTGGAATGTAAGCCCTGTTCATGGAGAGTCCTGTAGACGGGGTATTCTTTCCGGATAGGCCTGCCCCGTACTCGATGTTGTTCCAACCTCTAACTTTCTCTACCTGCCTCAGACTCCAAATTCCGCCCTCGTCAGTAACGTAATCTGACAGATCAGATTGTGCCCCTGTCAGACTGATTTCTTCCTCGGCCATGTTCTTCTCTAGTGGCTCAATCTTTTCAATTTTCAGCAAATTTGACACGTTTCCGACCCTCTGAGAAATTGGATTTGCACAATCAACGCTAAAAAGGGACCCTATTACGCCAGCAAGTCAATGGCCGGGACTAGTGTAAGGGCAACTGTATGCGCGTCCTCAGGGACGCCCTTGGTGGGCAGCGACAGCACGTCTTTCCCCTGCCCCGCGTGTTCCGTCCCTCTTGGGAGGAGTCAGAGGTGCAGGGTTCAGTCCGTTAAGTATGTCTGCCCGGAGTGCAATTTCGAAGGACCCTGAGGTGAGAGAAATGGGCCATGTTGTTGTGAAGTACAAGGTCACGATGGACCAGCCAGAAGATGGGAGTCCCAACTACGAGGAGATAGCGAGTGTTATCTCTGAATTCGATGAAGTACAAGAGGTGGAAATCAAGCCCCTAGCCTTCGGAATGATGTACATAGAGGTACAGGCAGTGCTAGGAGAAGGAGAGGGGATTGTTGACGGATTCGAAGACAGGGTGAAGCAAGTCGACGACCTGGTGGGACAGATCGAGGCCTTGGAGATGGGCCGCCTCTAATTCAGTAGTGGTCGAGTGGCGATCTCATGAACTCACGCATTAGTACGGTGGCGTATGCTCCTGCCGGCAAGGTGAACCTGAGTCTGAGGGAAGCTCCCTCAGGATGCCAGCGATCACCCTCAAGCGGACCTTCTTCCCATCGATTGAATAGATCGTTTGTGTCTGGTGCCTGCTCGACGCTCAAATCCCTGAACGGGACTGAAAGCGCCCTCCGCGTACCGGAAGTGGTTAGTCGGGGAATCTCATTCACGACCCAATCCACGTCAGCTAGCCCCGCGTCGTCGATTCCTTGAAGCTCGAAATCACCGGGCTCGCCGCTGGCGTGATTGGAATCGCTTCCAGGGAGGATCCCAGTGACTGCAAGCCTCCCGAGTTCACAGTTTCGTTGGCACCTCTCAAGGTTCGTGCTACTGATTCGGGCCATCTTGCCAACGTCAATCCTTCCGTTAGATAGGATCGGAGCAACCAAATCTCCCTCTACCGGTTCAATGATGGGCATGCCGGATCCCATCCTTCTGGACAAGGAGTGGTTGAATGCGAGAGACTGCGCTGAATGTACCATCAAAAGTTGTAAGGAGTTGGGCAGAGTCTTGAATGAACCAACGAAGTCATCGGGCTTCTTGACTAGGTGCTCTAGCATCGATTTTTCGTAACCGAGCCTATCTGGAGCAAGTTTTAGGGACGTTTCTGGGTCCTTTTTGTCCCTCCAAGAGGATCTGAAGTCCTCTGACTCTTGTCCCTCTCTAGAGCCCTCCATCCCCACATAAAGATCTACGGCACTTTCGAAGTCGCCCTCGATTACTGCCTTTCCCACCTCCGGAGTGACAGGTCTGGTCGAACCGAAGCGCTGTGGTCCGATCCAGTTTGGGAATGCATCCGACCCAATAGCTTCGGAAAGTCCCCCTCTAATCTCGTGAACCCTGCGCATGGCCTCCTTTGCGTCAATGGGATTTCCTGATGCGTCGCAGCAACCTCGAACGGTGATTGTGAAACGGTTCCCGTCGTGATCACCCATGGTTGCCTTCTGATGGGTCCTACCCAGTACCTCGATGGTACTGTCCGGAATCTCCACGGACTCGACCTTCTTCCTTGGAGCGTCTATCACTAAAACCTGGGTGGTTATTGCCCTCTTATCCTTCAGACCGGAGCTGAACACCCTGTTCTTGTTTATCCCGCAAGATCTTGCCAGGCGCCTGATGTAACGATTAGTCTCCCAGTTGGTCATAGTCACCCTAGCGACGGTGAATCTCCCCTTGTCGTCTAAGGCAGGAACCTTGGATGACTCCTCGACCCGGAAGTCCTCAACTCGAGCTTTCAGTAGCCCGCCTATTCCCTCGGAGGGTACTGCCCAAGTGGAAAGTCCCAGATAGTCCTCGATTTCGGTCCCTTTCAGGGAATCACCCCCTCAAAGCTTGATGCTTGAGAGTTCCTTTGCGATCTCTGAGCATATGTCTTTGAGAATTTTGTCGGCCTTCTTCCCCTTTGAGGCCCTTACATACAACTCAGGATCATCCAGATCTGGATGGTTCTGGAAGTAGTTCGCATACTCCACGTCGTCCCTATCATTCAGACGGGACCTGAACATCTGTAGTGCTGTGTGATTTCCGTCCAAGACTCTAATTCGCAGTTCTCTGCCCTCGTTCTTCAATACTTTTACTGGCATGGGACGGACGCTCGACATGAGTGGCCCTTTTGAGGGCTTGCATGCCAAAGCCGAGCCGAACGAACACCAAACCTCCCCTAAGTTTTACATCGGGAGGTTTTGGGCGCGTCGATGTCAGGGATGGATGCCATGACAAGACGGTTGGCAGAGACGTTCGACAGGATGTCCATCCCGATCCTGATTGTGAGCCTGTTTCTAACGGGTTTTCTCGCATATTTCCTAGCAGGAAGCCTCGCATTCACAACTGATCTATCTTCTTTCGCACCCGAGACCGAAGCTGACGAGGCGCAGGAGAGAATAGAGGAGTCCATGGGTTCGTCCCCGCATCTGGTCTACATCAACGTGAAGCCAGCGGTCAGCGAGGACCAGGTGGCGAATGTCCTGGAGATGCAGGCCCTTCATAGGCTGTCAGAAGACTATGAGAGGATCCAGTCCTACTCCGAAGAAAATGGGCACTTCATAGAGACGCAGATTAATGCAGCAGAGGTTCTACAGAGGTTCCTAGGGGAAAGGAACTACACTGGGAACCTCTCTGACTTCAATGACTGGAAAGGTATGCTAGAAAGTACATTGGAGGACGAAGAGTGCGGCGATGCGATTGGAAGTGATGATCGGTCCATTGCTACTGCCGCGTTCGCCTCATCTGCATTGCTAAACGAAGATTTGGACTATTCTCCCGTTTGCGATTGGCTGGAAAGCGGGACTGGTAACCCGACCCCCAGTGCCAGCAGTACTCTTTGGCTTATCGAGATAAGCGGAGACATAGGTACCCAGGAAAGGCAGGGGTATGCAAACGACATCAGGGACATGCTCAGCGAGCAGTCCATTCTCGAGTATGGCGTGATCTCTGACGATCTGATAAGCAACGACATAAACGAGTCCACTCTAGACAACCTGATCTGGCTCATTCTTCTCGCAGTAATGGTTGTCGTAATCCTCCTCGCACTTACCTTCAGATCAACGTCCATGGTTGTGGCGCCACTTACCGCACTGCTGGCTTCGCTAGTTTGGACCTACGGGGCCATATCCCTAATGGGCATGAAATTCTCGATTCTTGAGATAGCAGTAGCACCGGTTGTTCTCGGTCTGGGAATAGACTACTCTATACACCTCCAGAGGGCTTACGAGAGAGCGAAGGAAGGCTCCAGTAGTTCCGCGGAGGCGTGGGCTAAGGCACTCATGGAGCTCAGGGTCGCGCTATCTCTGGCGGTAATTACCACAGTCTTCGCCTTCCTCGCTAATTCCCTATCCCCCCTGCCGCCCCTCAGGACATTCGGCGCAACGCTTGCTCTAGGGGTGGTGTCAGCATTCCTAGCGAGTACGGTAACGGTAGGGGCTATGCACGTTTTCGTAGAGAGGACGATGGGGGCTTCTCGAATTAGGGGCCTCGAGCTGGGCAACCTAGCTGAGAAGGCAGCGGAATTCCAGAGGGGCAAGGCCCCGATGGTGCTTCTATCCGTGGCGATAATCACAGCAGGATCTGTCGTAGTAGCGATGCAGGGCCTCGATACGAGCTTTGAGTTGACCGACTTCCTATCAGAGGACGAGATGGAGATAATGGAGGTCAGGGACGACCTCTACGGATCCTACGAGGTCAATGCCCTGAAGTCGGTCTACATCCTAGTTGAGCCGGGAGAGGGAGATTCCTCATTCGATAGCGAGGAGGGGCTGATAGAGGCCCTTGGAGACCTCGAGGACTCTCTAGCAAGGATGGAGGGT
>JAPOKZ010000071.1:0-3631 GCA_029977385.1 Methanobacteriota archaeon | reverse complement strand
CCTCGTTGATTTCTTCCTCGTCATCGCCGTCCTCCGGTTCCTCCTCTTCCACGTTGTCTTCGTCATCGTCATCGTCGTCCTCTAGTTCCAGCTCTTCCGGGATGTCATCGTCATCGTCATCGTCGTCCTCTAGTTCCAGCTCTTCCGGGATGTCATCGTCATCGTCATCGTCGTCAATCACCTGTTCCACATGGCCTAGTCTTGCCTTGAACTTCGCCAGTTGGATGTCATCCTCCTCGAGTCTTGCGACCAACTCTGCCTTGTTCCCTCCAATCGTCAAGTCTCGCTCTTGGAGAATTTCCTTGAGCTGGGTCACAGTCATTGAGTTGTAGTCCACCGGCTCTGGCTCTTCCAATTCCTCCGGACTTTCTTCTTCTATTTCCGATCCTTCTTCGAGATCTTCTGACATCATGGCCTCGAACTCAGCCTCTTGCTTCCTCTTGTATGCTCGGAATCCAACCACGGCAGCAACAAGCAGGATTACTACTCCTGCTACTCCCCCTCCAATTAGTAGAGGATTAATCGGCTCATCCACGCAGAAAGTACTCCCTTCCTGGGGCTGATATTGCCCAGATGGGCATTTGGTCAGTGTCGATGATCCAGGGGATTCGACGAAGAACCCTGAGGGAGCAGAGATGCATGATGTCTGTCCAGATTCTGGCTGATATGTCCCCTCGACACAAATGCTCTGGCTCGTTGAACCCTCGGTATCCACGAAGCTCCCAGCTTGGGCTTCCCGGCAATTGGAACTGCCTGATTGATCCTGCCAGGTACCTGGCTCGCAAGGGGTCTGTTCGCTGGAACCTGGAGAACCGACGAAGTATCCCGGAGAGGCATCGGTACAGGATGATTGGCCGCTCGCAGACTGGTATGTGCCGGCAGGACAGGGAGAGGCTACCGACATCCCATCTAGCCCCACGACGAAACCAGGTTCAGCAGTTTCACAATCTATGCTACTGAAGTTAGGCTGGAAGGTGCCACTTGGACAAGGAATCTGATCAGATGATCCAGAATTGGGGACATGGTAACCTGGCTCCGCCTCGTTACAGGTAGTCATTCCAGATTCACTCTGCCAGGTCCCAGGATCGCAGGGCGTCTTCTCGGTCGCCTTTGTTCCTGTCACGTAGTAACCAGGCTCTGCAGATATGCAACTCTCCTGAGCTTGCCCGGGCTGGTAGGTCCCCGCTTGACACCCAGTCTGAGTAGTGGAACCCTCTTCGCCCACGAAGTATCCCGGATCCGCATCTACGCAGGTAGTTGAACCAACGTTGGGCTGGTATGTCCCCACGGGGCATGGCGTGTGTTCAGACTGTCCTGTTCCTGCAACATAGTGGCCATCTCCTGCGTCCAGGCAACTCACTTGTCCAGTGCTTGGTTGATATGTCCCTGCTTCACATGGCGTGGGAGTAGTGGCTTGCGTAGTATCAACGAAGTAACCCTCCTCGGCGTCCGTGCATTCCGTCATCCCAAATGCCGCCTGATATGTTCCAGCTGAGCATGGGGTCTGGCTGCCAGCACCAGATGTTGTCGTCTGGACGTAGAATCCTGGTTCTGCGTCTAAGCATGCATCTACACTCGTAGAACCCTGGTCGGGGTTGTACTTTCCTGGCAGGCACTTGGTCTGGCTGGGTGATCCTATCGAATCCACGTAGTATCCTATGTCAGCAGTCATGCAACTTTGCCTAGCAGTGCTGGGTTGGTACTCGCCGAGCTGGCAGCTCTGCTGAGAGGTAGCCGCCGAACCGTCCACGAAATGACCTGGCGTCGCGTAGATGCAGCTCGTCTCCCCTGAGTCAGGTTGGTAAGATCCAGGTGAGCAAGCTACCTGCGATGATGATCCGGAGGATGCTGCGAAGTAACCAGGGTCGGCATCAAGGCAGTCGGAAGAGACAACGGATCCCGTGAACGTGTTGTACGTCCCCGCATCACAGGGCGTTTCGCTCGCTGAGCCGGAGACATCTACGTAGTGGCCCACATTTGCAGATAGGCACTCTGTCTGCGCGTAGCCGGGTTGGTAAGAGCCAGGGGAGCAAGCCGTCTGACTGGTAGCTGCCAGAGAGTCGACGTAATTCCCTGGATCTGCTTCTATGCAGGTGCTCTGTCCCGGCGATGGCTGGAACTCTCCGAGTTGACAGGGGCTCTGAGATGTTGATCCGGGATAAGCGATGTAGTAGCCCGGTTGAGCGTCGATGCAGTCGGAAGAAGTGGTTGACCCGGTGATGTTGTTGTACGATCCAGCGGAGCAGGGGGTTTGACCGGACTGTCCCTCTTGGTCCACGTAGTAACCAGGGCTGGCTTGGACGCAATCCGTCGGGTCGCTAGAGCCAGAATTAGGATTGTAAGTGCCCAAACCACATGGCGTCTGCGTAGTGGACCCGTTCGTGTCGACGTAGTATCCCGGGGATGCCGGGGTGCACGAACTCTGGCCCGACTGATCGGTCCAAGTGCCGAGGGCGCATTGGGTCTCGTTCGTGTTCCCATAACCCGATGCGTAGTGTCCAGGGTTGGCATCGATGCAGCTGGACTGACCCGTCTGGTTCTGCCAGGTCCCCGGTGAGCACTGAGTAGGGGAGGACGCACCGGGCCCGGAGAAGCTCCCCGCAGGCACGTCACCGCAGTCTGCGGAGGAGTTGGATGATGAGTTGGGGTTGTACGTCCCCGCATCGCAGGGCGTCTGGGTCGTCGACCCGTTCGTGTCGACGTAGTATCCCGGGCTGGCATCGATGCAGCTGGACTGCCCAGTCAGGTTGTTCCACGTCCCCGCATCGCAGGGAGTCTGCGTAGTGGACCCGTTGGTGTCCACGTAGTGTCCCGGGGATGCCGGGGTGCAGGCGGCCTGGCCGGTCATGTTGTTCCAGGTGCCCAGGCCGCAGGGGGTCTGCGAGGCCGACCCGTTCGTGTCCACGTAGTGCCCCACGCTCGCGTTGGTGCAGCTGGACTGCCCGGGCTGGTCCTGCCAGGTGCCGATGGAGCATGGCGTCGGGGCCGATGCCCCCGGCCCGGAGAAGCTCCCCGCAGGCACGTCACCGCAGTCTGCGGAGGAGTTGGATGATGAGTTGGGGTTGTACGTCCCCGCATCGCAGGGAGTCTGGGTCGTGGACCCGTTGGTGTCCACGTAGTGCCCAACGCTCGCGTTCATGCAACTGGCCTGCCCCGTCTGGTTCTGCCAGGTGCCCGTGGCACATGGGGTCTGGCTGGAGGATCCGTTCGTGTCCACGTAGTATCCCGCACTGGCGTTCGTGCAGATTGCCTGCCCGGTCTGGTTCTGCCATGTCCCGGGAGAGCATGGAGTCTGCGATACTGAGCCGTTCGTGTCCACGTAGTATCCTGGGGATGCCGGCGTACAGGAGTCCTGCCCGGTCATGTTGTTCCAGGTACCCGTGGCACATGGGGTCTGGCTGGAGGATCCGTTCGTGTCCACGTAGTGCCCAACGCTCGCGTTCATGCAACTGGCCTGCCCCGTCTGGTTCTGCCAGGTGCCCGTGGCACATGGGGTCTGGCTGGAGGACCCGTTCACATCCACGTATTGGCCAGGGATCGCCTCAATGCAACTCGACTGCCCGGTCTGGTTCTGCCAACTCCCGGCGAGGCACTCAATCGCGGAGTCGGAGCCCCAGAGAGGGACGTGCTG
>JAPOKZ010000086.1:0-2789 GCA_029977385.1 Methanobacteriota archaeon | reverse complement strand
GAGGAACACTCGGAAGCCCAGGGGAGCGAGGAAGAGCCCCCGATCCAGCCGGAAATAGAAACCAAGGAGAGGGTCCTGTGATCTTCGGAGAGCAGATGAGGGATGATGTAGTACTTCGCCTCTTAGACGGGCAGTCAAGCTTGGAGACCAGCAAGTTCCTTGACAGGCTAATGGAACTTTCAACCCTCGAGGAGGCCGAGCACCAGTTCCTGGTAGATCCATTCGACAGATCCGTTGCTCTGGTCTTCCAGATGTTCCAGTCAAGCGATCTAGACCCCTGGGACGTCGATCTATCCAGCTTCATTGAGATGTTCAACGAACGAATAGACCGGGCTGAGAACATAGATCTCCCATCCTGTGGTAGGATGATTAGGATGGCATGGTCCATACTCAGGGGCCAAGCCAACTCTCTGATAGACCGCCAGGAGAGGGCTATGGATTTCGAGGAGGAAGTTGAATGGGACTTCGAAGGTGGTTGGGAGGCAGAGTTCGATGATGACGAGTACAACTTCTCACTTGGAGTTATGACCGGAGCCGCTGATGAGGCGCTCCCATCAATATTTGAAGGAAGGATTCACCGAGATGAGGGCCGCCCTGTCACATTGGGAGAGCTCCTGATGGGGCTGCAGGATGCCAGCAGGATCGCAGATGAACAGAGGACGAGGGAGAGGATCGCGAAGGAGCGGAGGGAAGCCCATGAAAGGGCTAGAGAGAGGTTCAGTGGAAGCCTTCACGTCGAAGACCTGGAAGGTGATCTCAAGAGGACATGGCAGGCACTGAAGACTCGGACTCGCCAGTCCGATTCCATATCCCTCTCAGATGTGGCGAACGAAATGAATCGTGATTCAATCCTCCAAGGTTTTGATGAGGAGGAAGCAATAACGGAATCACAGGTGACGGCTTTCGTATCTACGCTGTTCCTGACAAATCGGGGCTACATTTCACTCGGACAAGAGAGCGGTTACAACGGACAGATAGTCCTCCAGGACCTATGGGGGGATTCAGAGGATTACGATGAGCTGACCCAGAGGCTACACCCAGCAGCAGATTCCACGGGGGCACAGAATGTCTGACCCCGAACTTCCGACAGTACTGGAGGCCATACTTTTCGGGGCCGGGCGTTCCATGTCTCTCGAGGAACTCTCCGAGATGCTGGGAGAGCCGAAGGGGGTAATCCACGTAGGCTTATCCAATCTGAGGAAGAGCATAGATCAGAGGGGGGGCGGTGCCATCCAACTCTCCGACGTCTCCGGAAGGTGGATCCTGGAGGTCAAGCCGGAGCTATCTTCATTCCTTCCAGAGACTTTCAGGGCCGACATCCCCCAGAGGCTACTTCCTGCAGCAGCTCTGATCGCCTACCATCAGCCAATGGCTCAGTCACAGCTAGTTGACATGCTCGGGCAGAAGGCGTACGATCATGTTAGGGATCTCTCATCCATGGGCCTCATCGACAGGAGGAGGGACGGCCTTACCCGCCGCCTCACCACGACCAGAAGATTCGCCGAGTACTTCGGGTGCCCAGAGGTCGAATTCAGGAAGGTAAGGGCCTGGTTTAGGGCCGAGGCCAGTAATATGGGCCTCTCCAGCGCAGAGCTGGCCGCATCACTAGCTCCTGACGAGCAGATGACGATATCCGAGTACACCGAGGAGGCTGCTCCAGAGGTAGAAGCAGGAGTGGAGGAGTGACTACTCCCTGACAGAGTACCAACTGTCGAACATAAGGGCGACCTCAAGTAGGACAAGCATCGGACCACCCACGAGGAACAGGGAAATCGGGTCAGGAGGGGATATTAGAGCCCCAAGGAACAGGGCTGAGAACCAAATCAAGCCCCTGTTCTCCACTATGGAATTCCTACTAATCGCCCCAGACCTCAATAGCAGAATTGTAACAACTGGGACCTGGAACCCAATGATGGAAGAGAAGTAAAGGCCAGTGACAAATCCCACCCAAGACTGCAACTGCCATGTATTCACCAGGCCAGATTTACCAGAGTCCTCGGCCAGATACTCTAGGAGGAATGGAATCAGAACATTGTGTGCATAAGCAAGTCCCAGTCCGCCTAGTGCCAACATTATTGCTAGTGCACCCATAGCTCTGGAAGCTCCCGAATCTCTCGATACACGTTTAGTCGAATCGGGAATAGCGCTCCGACTCAACCAAGAAAGATTCAGAACTGCCGTGACCACTATCGAGCCGAAAGCGATCTGCACGGCTATTCTTAGTTGCAGCAGAATAACCTCGAGGGGCTGTAGAATAATCACCTCGACTCCTTCTGGGACGTAGCCTTCGGACTCCAGAAGCCATTCGATGACCTCTCCTCCTATCGGATATCCTGCCACGAATCCCAATGTGAAAACTCCGAGGTACAGTTTCCTACGTTTGTCGATGTATGAAATAATCCTTTGAAATGCCGGACTGTCAAACGCTCCCAACAACCCCTCGTCCATGTCACAGGATAGGCATCACATTGGTGAATTCATCGATGGCTCGTCATGACTTCCTTAGTATCACAGTCAGCACATCTTCGTCCTTCAGTTGATGTTCTAAGCCAACTCTCTGCCAGTCGAATTTCGCACTGGGCCCCTTGACCCTTGCATAGCGAAATTTCCTCAGAAAATCTCGATGTAGCTTCGCGCAGACGTCTCTTACCGTGGAAGTGTCTTTCACGATTAGTGGCTCGATCATATCCGCCTCTTGCCCCTGGGGCTTCAGGAAAATAGACATGAAGCCAAGATTGTCGAAGATGAAGTCCTTCATCTCCTCTATCCCCTCCCCAGTCTTGGCCGAG
>JAPOKZ010000065.1:0-4726 GCA_029977385.1 Methanobacteriota archaeon | reverse complement strand
TCCCCCCGCAAACGAAGCATTCCCCCCAGCCAGCAGAAATATTTGCTGTTGCGTAGAGTATTGCCTGCATCGAAGATCCACAGAGCCTGTTAATTGTGACCCCGGGCACCTCAGGAGGCAGTCGTGAAATTAGAGCCATCATTCTCCCTATATTGTACCCCTGTTCGCCTTCCGGATAAGCACAGCCGACGATCACATCATCTATTTCTGCTGGATCTATGCTTAGATGGTTAAGTAGCTCAGTAAGCACCTGTGAGGCGAATTCGTCCGGCCTTACTACAGACAATGGGCCCTTGTGGGACCTGCTGAATGGGGTTCGACGCCAATCAACAATTACAGAACTCACGATGTTCGGTCGGGTAGCGAGCCCATAACGATTCCCGGAGTAAAAATTTTGAACGACCGAGGGGTTCTTGAATAATCCTCAACGAGCATCAAGTATGATTAGGGAATGCCCAGTACACGGATACTTCTCGGACGATGATCTATGTCCGGCTTGTAACTCTGAAGGTAAGTTCATAATGAGTACAAGGGAAAGAGATGGGATGGCAAGAAAGCTAGCCTTAGTTCTCAGACATGCACCTGAGAAGTTCGATTTGGAAATGGACATAAATGGTTGGATCGATGTCAGAGATATAGTTAGGAAATTCAAAGATGGTAGGCGTAGACAGCATTGGCTAAGGCCTCACCACCTAGTTGCTATTTCTGAGACTGATCCAAAGGGAAGGTATGAGGTACGAGGAAATATGATGAGGGCTACTTACGGGCACACCGTTGAGATAGAGTTGGACCTTCCATCCAGCGATATTCCCGACTCCCTATACTATCCTTGTGATCCGAATGAGGCGGAGAATCTTATTGAGATTGGGATTAGCCCCGGAGGAAGGGCCCATGTTCATCTTTCGGCATCTATCAGGAATGCTGCTGAGGCAGGGAGAGTACATCACGATGACCCAGCCATAATTGAGGTCGATACCGCTAGGATGGTCGCCTCTGGAGAGACGATTTGGCATGCAGGAGTTACTGTCTACCTATCCGAGACTGTTGCTGGCGAGTACCTCTCAATAGTTGGCAAAGATGATCCCGAGCTGTCTCTATTAAGAGAAACCTGGTCAGAAGAAGAGTAGTCAAAACTCTCCACAGACTGGGCAGAATTTCAGATCGCTAAGTTTCTCCGAACCGCATGAGTGGCACTCCCCGGATTTAGTAACCGGTTTTACATCTGAATTATTCTGTACACGGACGGATTCCTCCCTTTCAACAAATGGAGAAGCATGAGATTGATCTAGACTGCTTAGAATCTCTCGGTATCTCATCACCTCCGATATAGCAAGCTCAATTTGTAGGGTTCGACGTCCCCTATCATCCTTATCATCCAATAGGGATGCATTGGCTAATTCAGATTGTAGCCATCTCTGAAACCTTTCAAGTTCGGATGTATCGACCACACCATTAGGACATGGCATTAGCGTTAAACTGTATGTATTGACTTGAAAATGTTAGAATACGAGTCTCCGTACATTCAATCGTAAATGGCATCTAGGGTCGTAATAAAATTGGGCGGAGGTCTGATTACTGACAAGGGCTCAATGAAGAAGTTGGATTCTGATTCTTTGGAAAGAGTGGCGGGGTCAATATCCTCAATTGCTGAAATGGGCGTACCCGTAGTAATAGTGCACGGCGCTGGATCTTTCGGACATTTATTAGCAAAAAAATGGTCAATATCTGGAGGAGTAGATCAGGAGATCGCGAAAGAGCAACGGATAGCAGTTGAAGAAATTCGCTCGGATATGAGACAGTTGAACAGATTGGTGATTGAGAAGTTTTCAGAGGCGGAATTAGAATCTGAAGGTCTTCCACCCTCTGAATGGGCGATAGGTACTGGATCAGAATTCCAAGGAGACATTACTAACTTCGAAAGGGAGGTAGCGTCTCCAGTTCCCATTACCTTCGGAGATGTTGTTAATACCAATGATCAGAGGGAGTTTGGGATTCTATCTGGTGATGATTTGATGGTGAGGCTTTCCAGAGAATTGGTTGTGTCACACTGCATTTTCCTCATTGGCGATGCTGAGGGAGTCTTGACTGGGCCACCCCATCTGGAAGATTCGAAGTTGATTAGTAGATTGGGGACAGAAGAAGAGTTTCAAGGCCCCCATAATTCAGAAATTGATGTTACGGGCGGAATTAGTCTGAAAATAGATAGTGCCAGGAGAATTGCATCGGATGTTGAGGAGGTTTGGATACTAGATGGTCGCTCCCCAGAAAGAGTTCTAGAATTATTGACAACCGGGGAAACTCGAGGGACGAAGATTCTGCCCTATTGAGTCTTCATATACACGTCTCCTTCCGATTATATTGTATGTCCACGAGAGAAGTAACTCTGGAGGGTCATGATTCCACCCAGTTCGAGATGATGGACGAGATGTGTCTATTGGTCGATTCGGAAGACAGGGTCATTGGATCGAAGTCTAAATTAGCCTGCCACAGAAATGAAGGTTTCAGGCACAGAGCTTTCAGTGTGCTAATTTTCGACTCCGAAGGAAGGCTACTCGTTCAGAAGAGATCCTCGGAGAAGATTACATTCCCAGGAGTTTGGGCAAATAGTTGCTGCAGCCATCCTCTCGATTTAGAGTCGGAGAAGAATGGGCCAGAGGGAGCCATCAATGCCGCGAGAAGGAAGCTATGGCAGGAGCTTGGAGTCCCACAAAATGAATCCGATCTATGGACTTTCCACCATATCGGAAAGATGGAATACTCCTGCAGGTGGAACGAGGAATGGATTGAGAGGGAGATTGATCACATCATGGTGGTTCAAGCAGATGCTACTACCGATCATAATCTCAATGAGATTTCGGAGGTTCTCTGGGCCGATCCTAATGAAGTCAAGAGGATGATGGATGGACAAGGAAACTGGCAAGATCAAGTGATCGCTCCGTGGTTCAGATTAATTTGGGAGAATTACATAATTCCCAACGATAGCGACTTTACATCTATGACAAGTAAAATAAATGACGTAATCACCTACTGTGGGGAAGTAGGCATGGATGGTAGACCATTAAACCCCGGTCAGACGCTTCTAGATGCTCTTTCTGGACACCGTGAAAAGGTGGAGGGCGAGATTATGGCTAGTCTTTCGAAGATGAAACAGGAAAACCTACATGGTGCAATGACGCACCTATTCAAGGGAGGTGGCAAGAGACTGAGGGCCATATTGCCTAGACTTGTGGGGGAGGCTGTAGGTGGAGCGAACGACGGCCACTACACACTCGGAGCTTCCATAGAAATTATTCATAATTTCACATTGATACATGATGACATAATAGATCAAGACCCAATAAGGAGAGGTTTGGACGCTGTACATGTCGAATACGACGATGCCACCGCAATCAATGCTGGAGACGCCATGCTCGCTGTCGGATTCGAGATTCTTGCAGAGTCGGAAGATGTGCCGGACGAACTGCTAGGGCACCTCATTAGATCAATTGGTGAAATGGTAAGGAAGGTTGCCGAAGGTCAGCAAGAGGACATAGAGTTCGAGACTAGAGATGAAGTAACTGAAGAAGACTACATTGCAATGATTGCAGGCAAAACCAGTGCAATGTTTGAGACATGTGCCAGAACGGGGGCTATTCTTGCAGGAGGTAATGATGAGGAAGTTGCCAATATGGCGCAATGGGGCCTTAATCTGGGACTATGCTTCCAGTTGATGGATGATCTAATTGACATAACGGGAGATACTGAGACTCTGGGGAAACCAGCTGGATCTGACGTAGTTCAAGGCAAGAGGACCCTGATTGCAATTCATGCACTGCAAAGCGATTCCGACCTTACTAACTTCAACCGAGTATTTGGTTCTGGCCAGTGTAGTGAAGAGTCTTTGTCGAGAGCAGTTTCAGAATTAGAAAGTTCAGGATCGATAGAGTATGCGAAGAAGAGAGCGATGTACCACCATTCGCTTGCACATGAGTGTCTCGACAGGCTGGAGGACTCTCCTGCGCTATCGGTATTGAGGGAGTTGACCGACTTCCAATTGATTAGAATTAGCTAATCAATCCGTGTACTGAGCCTCTCCTGGAATTTCTTCTTTGAGGCCCTTCCTCTGTCTGATGTCACCGACTATCTTGTGGAAAAGTTCTGGGGGGACCTGGTCATACCCTGCATTCTCAGTGTTCCATACGGCCCTACCCTGTGTTGCAGCCCTTATGTCATTTGAGAATCCGAATGACTCTGCGACTGGCATCTTACCGATCACGCACGTAACGTCGTTTTCGACTGGCATGTCTTCAATGACTCCTCTTCGGGTGATTAATTGCCTAGTAATTCCTCCTGTCCACTCAGAAGGTGCATCAATCCTAATTTTCTGTATAGGTTCGAAGAGCACCGAATCGGCCCTAAGTAGGGCACCCTTGATTGCGTTTCTTACTGCTGGGATAGTCTGAGCCGGTCCCCTGTGGATGGCGTCCTCGTGTAACTTTGCATCAACTAGTCTAACCATGACCCCTGTTAGTGGCTCGTCGGCAATTGGCCCCTTCTTACACACGTCGTTGAATGCCTCTATGATCAGTTCTCTCGTCTCGTGGAGGTTCTGAATCCCCTTTGTATCATTGACTAGAACTGTGGTGGCATTGATTGCGTATATCTTTCTCATCAAATCCTTATCCATTCCAAGCTCGCCGAACTTATTTCCTACCTCCTTTGCATCCTTGGTCCTGACTGGCCCGTC
>JAPOKZ010000004.1:0-43835 GCA_029977385.1 Methanobacteriota archaeon | reverse complement strand
GTGGTTGCCCTCCTCCAGGACCGGGCGCATCATTCCCGTGATGCAGTACCAGACCATGTCGTCCTCGGAGAACTCGCAGTGATCGTAGGGGAAGTAGTCGTAGTGGTAATCGTCGGCCTCGCCGTCGTTGTCCCAGTCGTAGCCCACCTCGCACTCCCAGCCGTCGCCGACGTCTGTGCAGTCGTCGTAGGTGCTGTAGTGGTGCTCCACCTCGTAGTCCATCCCATCGTATGTCAGGTTGAACGGGGAGGGAGGCTGCTCGCACGGCGCTCCGAAGGTGAAGGAACCTATCCCCACCTCTTGGTAGTCATTCTCACCAATCTCAGAGAGTACGGCTCTGATGGCCACGACGCAGGTGAAGTTGTCAGTCTCGACGTAGAAGTCGATAACCTCCTCCTCCGCTGTCGCGTTGAACTCGTAGAACCACTCTTCACCGTAGTAGTTATTCTGGGATCCGACGTCTATCATGAGATCTACCGAGTAGTTATCCCCAGCCACTAGGTCGAGAACGGTCAGCTCCATGCTGTGGTTGCCCTCCTCCAGGACCGGGTCTATCGTTCCTGTGAGACAGTACCAGACCATGTCGTCCTGGGAGAACTCGCAGTGAGGGTAGGGGTAGTAGTGGTAGGAATAATCGTCGTCCTGACCATCACCATCGTTGTCGTAACCTTCCTCGCACTCCCAACCGACTCCGTCGTCCGTGCAGTCGTCGTAGGTGCTGTAGTGGTACTCCACCTCGTAGTCCATCCCGTCGTAGGTCAGGTTGAACGGCGAGGGGGGATCTTCGCATGGTCCATGGTATGCTAGTCCCTTGGAGAATGTCGGCATCTCGTAGGGGTAGTTGGACGGGTCATCGAAGACAGAGATTCCGAACCACTCGTCGCAGTCGGTGATTGACACCGGCAACTCAGCGGATATGGAGTAGTTCTCCGTCGTCGAGTTGAACTCCATGTACTCGGGGTTGAGGTGTCCGAGGTGGACAGCGTAGTGAGTGGTTGTGTTCAGTGCGGAAAGGTTGACCAGCACATCGTACGTCCCCTCTTCTAGGAAGATCGCCTGAAGGAGAGTGTTGTTCTCTGTGAACTCGTGATCCTCGCTTTGCCCGAAAGCATCCGTGCAGAGCCAATGGTAATCGGACAGCTCGCAGTAATACCACCAGGTGTCAGTGTAATCGAGTGTGCCGTCACCATCAGTGTCCTCGCCGCACCACCATCTCACATCCTCGTCGGACCAGAAGCAGTCCGGGTAGTCTGCCTCAGGCATTACACCACTCATCTCGAGCCACTCTCCGGACTCATCATCGTAGATTGACACCGTAATTGGCTGGACGCAAGGCCCACCTGCCATCGCGACGTATGCGGATATGGCCTCACCGGCAGTCTCGTCGTACAGGACGGCCTCGATCCAGAATTGGCAGGTGGTCGCGTACACCTCGAAGTCGAAGTCGAGAGCGCTACCCGGGTCGGAACCGGACCAGTTTGCCTCCCCCTCGACCCAGTCGCCGTACTCAGAGTCGAAGTCAACAGACCATGACATGCTGTATGATCCGGTAGAGGACAGGTTAGAGACGTTGAAGGAGGCGGCATAGTCTCCAGCTGAGAGGCTCAGATTCTGCTCGAAGTCGAAGCCCTCAATGACATCGTCAACTCCATCGCCATCGATATCTACCTCTAGAGTGATGTCACCCGTGTTGCCGCATGGGCCGAATAGATTCCAGTTGTACTCGATAGAATCGCCACTCGTGGCGTTGCTAAACTGGGCTACAATGTAGACATCGCAGTCCATGATTCCAAGAGACATGTTCCACATTTCCGTGCTGGAAGTCCCCATAGCAGTCCAGCTTCTGGTCTCGCTGATCGGCACGTCGCAACCTTCCGCGAACTCACAGACCTCTACCTCCCACATCAACTCGTAACTGTCATTCAGTGTGAGGTCGTTGGCTGTAAACCTGAATTCGTATGTTCCGGCCTCCATGAATCCGTCGACCATTGGGTCGACGTACTGGGGCACACCTGTCCAGTTCCCGCTGCTGTCCTGCATCTCCAGGACCAACGGCTCAGAGGTATTGTGGGTAGCCGATACCGGTACCGCTATTGGTGCCAGTGCCGATATTAGCATAATCATTGCAATACTGAGGGTTCTCGTAGTTGTTCTATGGCTTTCACTGCTCATGTAGCATTTGGGCGCTGACCTTGTATATTTAATCGTAGACCCTGCTTGATATCGTCTGTTTGAGCGTTTTTTTACGCTATTTCTATTCCCACCAGCTCACTACATCGCCGCCGAACTCTTCCTCTGTGACCTTTGTCATCCCAAACCTCGTCATGTCGGCATCAAATTTCTTTCCGCCTTCCTCCAGACTAGTTTGAGACCTACAAGTCCGCACTCTGTCAACTAAACCTGACTCGAGGAAAACCTTCCAAGTCTCCACTCCCCCTTCGACAAGAAGGGCCTGTATCCCCATGTCCCCAAGCATCTCGAGTATCGCGATGATCTCCATCTTAGGGCCAGGAATAACTACCCGTCTGACATGATCCTCATCCGCGGAATCATCAAACTTTGATGACTGAACCAACAGTGTCGGAGCTTGGCCGTCTACCATTACTCCAGATTTGCCCGGTATCCTGTTGTTCGGATCAAGCACGACTCTAGTTGGAGGCTCCCTCGGGGAAATTATCGGACCCCTGACTGTAAGTGCTGGATTGTCTCTGACTACCGTCCCGACTCCGACAAGGATAGCCATGGAATCGGCTCTCATCTGATGTGCTTTCGACATTGACTCTGCAGAGCTGAACCTCCTGGCAGGCTGACTCGGGTCTCCATCAATCCTGCCATCCGGATCTGTAGATGCCTTGAGCGTCACCAGAGGGCGCCTCTCCCTGCACCAGTGTATGAACTCCGACATTTGGCTCTCGCACTCCTCTCGAAGGAGGCCGTGAGTCACTTCTACCCCGTTATTGTCCAGGTTGTCGCATCCCCCTCCACGTACGGTCGGATTCGGATCCATGGCACCGATTACGATTTTCTCCACTCCTGCCCAGAGGAGCGACTCTGTGCAAGGAGGGGTCCTCCCGAAGTGATTGCAGGGCTCGAGCGTGACATAGGCAGTGGTCCCTCTTGTTGAGATGCCTTTAGCCTCGGCATCCGCGATTGCCATTTGTTCTGCGTGCAAACCCCCCAGGTGATCGTGCCATCCTTCTGCCACGACTTCTCCTTCCTTGACTAGGACGCACCCCACTAGGGGGTTTGGCATAACCCTGTGACGACCCCTCTCAGCGAGCTCGATGGCTCTCCTCATGTGCTGCTCCGCCTCGGTCATTCTATCACCCCGTCCTAGAACACACTCATGATTTCTCGCTTCGGCAGTATTGAAGTCCGATGCAGTCGCTGGAGACATCGTGCCACGAGTTGCATGCATCGCCAACCCGAACGCTAGGGACGGAAAACTCGGGAAGAACTTTCACAAGATAGAGGAGGCTCTCGGGGCTTCTGGGTTGGATCATGACGTCTTCATGACTAAGGGTACTGGACATGCCATAGAGATCGCAAGCGACCTCAGGGACAGCGATTACGATCTCATTGTTGCCATCGGAGGGGACGGAACGGTGCATGAGGTGGCAAATGGCATCAGAGGATCACCGAAGAGGCTCGGTATTATCCCGATGGGCAATGGGGATGACTTTGCCAGGGCAATAGGGATTCCACTCAAGGACCTTCAGGGTGCCATAGAAATACTTAGGAACGGTATTGACTACACCGTTGGAGGAATCAGAGTTGAGGGTCTCAGGGCCCCTGACTACCCAGGAATCCCCTCTCCCAAGCACTTTCCTGTGACTGGCGAACCCTCGAAGGAGGGTAATCTGGTGAGATGGTCGTTCCTGGAATGCGACGGGGGTGTGACCTCTTCGATTAACCGCATGAAGGACGAGGGGCACTTCTCTTGGATCAGTGGGCAGAAGAAGTACACATTCCTAGCGATCAAGGCCATACTGTCATGGAAGAGCCAGATGGCTTGGATAAAGGTCGACGACCAGCCAGGGACGACGGTCGACCTCACCGGGCTTTTCGCGATGATGCAGGCCGAGACCTTTGGAGGGGGGTACCGGGTTGCACCGGGTATGCAACCCTTCGGAGACAGTGCCTCGATCCTTCTCGGCTTCGGACTGTCCAAGTTGCAGATGCTGAGGATCATGGGGCCACTGGAGAAGGGAAGGCACGTCGGTAAGTGGGGAAAGATAACCATGGATCCATGCAGGAGGTTCGAGATCAAGGCCCTGGACTCGGAGGGGAATCCGACGGACGAGAAGGGGCACGATCCCCCGCTTTTCATCAGTCTGGACGGGGAGATTTCCATGACCACACCCGTTAGCTTCGAGTTCCACGAGGGCCAGCTGAACGTCAGGGGCGGCCAAAGTCCACCGAACCTTTAGTGGCGCAGACGGAGAGATTTGAACTCCCGAGTCACTAGGACACCGGATTTCAAATCCGGCGCAATACCAGGCTATGCGACGTCTGCAGCAGGCCTTCGTGTTGTATCACACGGATGAACCTTGAGCATCACAGGCCATAGGTTCCGGGTCTGCACCATGCAGGCAGGCTCGAAGCCGCATCAGGGTGGGTGAGGCCAACGAATAGGACCATTATGATGATGAAGAAGGCGGGGAAGAGAGCTGTCATCGTCAGTATCCCCGAGTCCTCGTCCCCGTACAGGTGCATGAAGATGGCAGCGATCATGATGAACTTCGGGATGGCGATGATGGTGAGTATCCACAGGGTGATTACCTTCTCCTCGGTTCCCATCGACTCTGCAAACGAGTCCAGGTCGGCCCCGACCGCGAGTACCTCGATGAGAGTCAGTATCATCAGTCCGTAGAAGTTCATCCAGTAGGGGTCCTGCCCCAGAATCTTGTAGTGCGCCATTTATTTTTCACCTCAGTATAGATAGAAGAACGGGAAGACCAGGACCCAGACCAGGTCCACGAAGTGCCAATACAGCCCGAAGTACTCTATCGAGACCGCGTTGTCAGGGGTATATCCTCCCTTTGCTGCCTTCAGAGTCATGTAGGTTAGGCCGATGATCCCACCCAGGACGTGAGCCCCGTGTGTCCCGGTGGTCACGTAGAACGTGGTGGCGCTCACTTGGATGTTAGCCATCATTTTGCCTCCGGGATGGGTGCCAGCCTCCATCATTGCGTAGAGGGCACTCTCCTCTGGGATTGAGTAGTCCTCGGGGTGCTTCTCTATGTAATCGGTGTCGAAGGCCTTGTGCTCGTAGCTGTCTGCGTTGATGAGATACCCCTCAGCGTAAAGAGACTTGATTTCCGAATCACCGTGGTTGAACTCGTGTAGGAACTCTGGCAGGGGGAAGCCCAGGAACCACTCTATCATCTTCAGCGTGAGGAAGAGTATTGCTAGGAACCAGGTGGTACCTAGGTATCGAGTCACCTTCCTTCTCCTGACGTCTTCGTCGATGTCCTTCTTCTTGGCGTAGCGGAGTGCCTGCACTATAGTGAATGAGGAGATGATTAGCGCGAACGTGTTTATCGCTCCCGGGGCTATGTGGAACCAGCTCGATGCGATTAGGTGACCTGCCGGCTCGAAGCAGGTCACGGCTGTTCCTTCGACCCATTCACCGGAGTGGAAGACTGTCTTGCAGTTAGGAATCCCGAGCCTGTACCTCATGTACGTACTGAACAGGGAGGTGAAGACCATCATCTCCGACATTAGGAACATCCACATCGCGACCTTCCTGATGTCTATGTTCTGGAAGGGGGTTCCCGTGGACTTCGGCTCGAAGACCTCGCCATGCATTCCGAAGCTCATATCCTGCCTCCACCAGATCAGCAGGCTGAACGAGATAACCCCCAGCCCCACGAAGATCAGTGGGACGTTACCCCAGCCCTGGAACTCTCCCCACTCGTACGCAGCTCCTAGGGAGAAGAGGAAGATGGCCACACCCATGCTGAGTATGAATGGGGACCACGAGTTGTGAGGTGCCCCATGGTTCCAGTCATGCGGGCCCCATGCGCTGGGGTGGTGGTCTTCTCCGCTCAATGCGAAGCCCCCTCTGTATCTTCGTCTTCGACCATCAGCCTCTGGAACCAGCTGGAGAGCCATCCGGGTTCGTTTGCAATGTGCTCGTTCGCATCCTTCAGGGTTGGGAGGCCCCAAGACCCGTCATCGAGCTTGTATAGTGTGTGGTTCGGAGGAGGCGAGCTCGTCATCCACTCGAACGACCACCCTCCCCATGGATCATCTGGTGCATCCTCGCCCCTGATGGACGAAGAAATCATGTTGAACACCATGATGAAGTTGGAGAAGAAGAAGATGAACCCGGAGACTGTGATGAACATGTTCCATCCAGCAGCCTCCATTGGAAGGGATCCAAGGGCCTCCTCGGTGGTCACGAAGTACGTATGGTGCCTTCGAGTCATCCCCCATACTCCCAGCCTGTGCATTGGCCAGAAGAGGGCGTTGTAAGAGACGAATGCTGTTAGGAAGTGCAGCACTCCAAGCTTCTCGCTGAGCATCTTTCCTGTAGCCTTAGGCCACCAGTAGTAGATTCCGGCGAAGAACCCGAAGACGGTGCCTCCAACTAGGACGTAGTGGAAGTGAGCGACCACGAAGTACGACTCGTGCAGGTGAGTGTCCATTGCTATCGATGGGAAGAACATCCCTGAAATCCCTCCCAGTGTGAAAGTTACCAGGAATCCAAGCGCCCAGAGAGTATGGGTCCTGTAGACAAGTGACCCTCCGTGCATCGTCATTAGCCAGTTGAATATCTTGATTCCCGTAGGAACGGCCACAAGCATCGTTGTGAGCATCGTCACGAACCTTAGCGTCGGACTCATGCCGCTTGTGAACATGTGGTGGCCGTAAACGATGAATGCTACTACTCCAATTCCAGCTAGAGCGTATACCATGGAACGGTAGCCGAACACCGATCTTCTCGAGCTGGTTGCGATGACCTCGGAGATGATGCCGAACGACGGAACTATCACAACGTAAACCTCAGGGTGACCGAAGTACCAGAACAGGTGACTCCACAGCAACGGATCCCCCCCAGCTGCTATGTCGTAGAATGCAGTACCAATCACCCTGTCCAGGTAAACTTGTATCAGCCCCACTCCGAATGCGGGGATTGATAGGAACAGCATCACGTTGGCTACTAGTACAGACCAGCTGAAGAGTGGCATCTGCATCCATCCCATCCCAGGCGCTCTCATGACTGCCATGGTCGTGAGGAAGTTGATGCCAGTCAGCGTCGAGGAAGCAACCAGCATTATCTGTCCGGCTGCCCACATGGTCGTCCCGTAATGCGCTCCTTCGCTTACTACGTAAGGGGCGTATCCCGTCCACCCAGTGTCTGCACCGTGGCCCGAGAAAACCCCCGTGAAAATAAGTAGAGCCGCGAATGGCTGCAACCAGAAAGACATCGCGTTGATCCTTGGAAGGGCTAGATCTGCTGCACCCAGTTGGAGGGGGATCATCCAGTTTGCAAACCCGTTAATCATCGGCATTGCGGCTAGGAAAATCATCGTGGTGCCATGGAGTGTGAAGAACTGGTTGTACTGCTCCTGTGTCAGGAAGTCGTTCCCTGGTACGGCTAGCTGGATTCTGATGATCATCGCCATTATTCCACCTACTCCAAGGAAGAAGAGCCCGGCTACGAAGTACAGTGTGCCTATCTTCTTGTGATCTGTGCTGGTCAGCCAGTCTGCTAGCCATGGTGCGAAGTTATCCCAATCGAAGGCCTCTGGGTCCTTCCTGTAGAAAACGAACACTAGTGTGAATGCTAGTAGGGTCGCAGAGACGATGATGAGAACTCCTAGGACTACGAAAGGATCCGCAGCCTCCAATACCTCAACTGGCCCTCCGAGCGTGATGGTGAGTTTACTCCACATATCTCCTGAAGTGCCCCCTCCAGCTCCGTCAGCGTTCCCGTTAACTGAGTTCACATGCAGGATGAAATCCACATTCGTGTCCGTAGCAGGCGCAGTCCAAGTGAGCGTCCAGGCGACCTGGTCATTTCCTGCTTCTGTGTGCCCAACCTCGTTCTCGTTGTATAACTGGGCAGTAGCGTCGTTCACTGCCAAGGAACCTTGGCTAGCCCAAAGGTGGAACCCACCTTGGTTCACATTCCCTTCTTGACTGGGCCCACCTTGGAAGGAGACCGTAATGTCGTAAGTCTCGGAGTAGTTGTAACTCTCTGGTAGACCCTCTATGGAGGCGACAACGGAATCAGATGGGACGGCACCATGGCAGTTGCATCCAGATTGCTGAACTCCAGAGATCCCACCGGGAAGAGATTGAGCAGAAGGAAGGGCGAGCATCGCAGAAATGACTACTAGGGCAGCGATTGCACCTTTTGTTCTGCTTCTCATTTTGACTCCACCTTAGTTGTGAGCAATCAGCTTGGCCGCCATGACCGAGTGAGCGTCTCCACAGTATTCTGCGCACAGGACCATGGATTCATCGGTCATCGAGTCTGGGATTGGGAGCCAAAGAGTGGTCTGTTGGCCAGGCAATGTGTCTTCCTTGGTCCCAAGATGTTGGAACCAAGGTGCGTGCGTCACGTCTATCGAAGTCATGGTTGCTAAGTACGTCTCGCCCTTCTTCAGACTTAGCACGGGAACACTTCCGTATACCTCCATTGTTTCAGTTCCTGTGTCGCAGATGCTTGTACCAAGCTCTAGGCAATCAAAGCTCCAGAACCACTGTTGACCCGTGATTTCTATCACATGGTAGCACTCTGAGGAAATTATACCGGAACTGTCCATGGTGTTATTCGAGAATTGTCCTTCCTCGCACTCATGTCCGTGAATACCTCCATCTGCGGACGTCCACATTGCATCCAGTGGGCCCCATGAGTAGTAGGTCAGCCAGACGATTAGAATGAACGGGAGGACCGTCCAAGCTACTTCTAGCCGCATATCGTCATTGTGCCTCGGGAAAACCCCGATTTTTATCTCGTCAACGTTTGGGAGCTTTTCTCCGTCCTTTGAAGTGAACCAGAAGGAGTGGTGGTAAAGCCACCCGAAAGCAAATCCTCCGACAATTAAGGACCAGAAAATATAGTGATCCCACAGGCCTGCGAAGATTGGAGTCATCACTGACATGGCTATCTCTGTCTCTTTCGGGTGAAAATCACCTGATAAGGGTCGCGGGTAGGTCTTCTGCCGCGGACCGTATCATTTAGTCAAAACTACTAGAAGAGAAGGCATGAGATTTTCCTCCCAGCACCTTTCAGGGGTTTCGAAATGACTGAAGATATTTCATTGCCAGATTGGGGGGGAAAGAGAGACAATTTCGCAGGAAGCTCAGATCGAATTACTCGTTTCGAAAAGGCAGCCAAAGCACTAGCAAGTTGTATTGTCAGGAACAGGGAGGTCAGTCTGGGGGGTGCTGGAATCCCAGTGGTAGTCGAGGGAACAAGGGACGAAGACACTCTCAGGGCTCTCGGATTCACTGGCCCCATTGAGAAGGTGAACAGGGGTTGGGACAGGTCAAGGCTAATCGCCTACCTGCATTCTGAATACTGCTCGGAACCAACTCTTGATGGCTCCCCTTCAGTGATTCTGCTGATGGACTGGGATAGGACCGGAGGTAGGATACAGTCATCGATCAGGGAGCGTCTAATGTCTATGGATTGCCCAGTCGATGAGAATCTCCGAGACGTCCTGATGAGGGCGATGAAACCGGAGGGGAGGACTGTCGAGTCACTGCTTGCTCACGCCCCATCTCTGATTCCATTGATTCAACGGATCGTCTTGGAGATCTAATAATCTGTCACTCTGGGACGGAGGGGGGCATCTCCTTCACTGAATTTAGGACAAGGTGAGTGACAGAACGCTCGATTCCCGACATGCTCAGAACGTTCTTGATTAGGTCGTCCAAGTCATCCCTGTCTTTACCTCTAGCTAGGACCATTGAGTCGTAGTCGCCAGTCACATCATAGACGCCGTAGACCCTGTTATCCTTCGCTATTTTCTCCTGTATCTCTATCAGTCGACCCTTCTCAATTCTCAACCCTATTACCACGCTCAGGCCCCAACCAGCCTTGTCCGGGTCTAGCAGAACTGTGTACCCCCTGATGACTCCAAGACTCTCCAGTCTTCTCACTCTGTTGCTCACCGTTCCCAGAGCAACCCCCACCTCCTCTGCGATCTTCCTGAGTGAGGTCCTAGCGTCTGCCTCCAGAACTCCGAGTATCTTCTTGTCCACGTCGTCCATGCCTTCACCGAGGCATCATGTTCAGATTACACGGCTCATGAACATATTCTATCTTGACTCACTAAGAAATGAACGTTTGACTAGAAATTATGATTTATTCTTCTTCTTTAGGCTCAAATGACAAGTCTCTAACGCTCCTCATGACTATTTTCTCAGACTGACTCACCATGGGGGTGACTCTGCTACCCACCCATACTGCCAGGCAGTAACCACTGGGCCCAACGAGTATACGGCTCCCTCGATCTGTATCCTGTAGTGAACTTATGTCCGACCTAAGGGGTTCTTTACCTCTGAGAATGTCGTCAATTACATGTTCATCCACATTAACGAACGGACCTGAGATTTCCTTTCTCAGTCTCCTGGCTGCTCTCGATACTGTCCTGTCTAAGCTACCTTTCCTCAGCCTGGCTGCAATCAGGCCCAAGTGAATCACCTTGAGCGGCCTCCACCTTCCTCCTGGAATCAACTCCCTACCACTCTTTCTGGTTCTTTCATTATCCCAGATCTTTCTTATTTCGTCCGAAGACCAGAGCAGGCTCTTCCCTCTCGACCACATACTTGAGGGGACGGAACCCCACACTTCTTTGAGCTCCTTTTCTCGCTTCTCATCTATCGGCTGAGGGAAAGACTCAGGATCATCAAATATTTTCTGAGATGGTACTGGGTCGAAAATCATGCTACCATCTTCTTCCTGGATTCTCTCCAGAACGGCCAAGAAGAAACCGCCACCGCCAATCTCGTCGTTCCAGACTCTTAGACAGTCATTCAACTGTGAAGATACCGACTCTTCTTTCGTCGGTAGTAGGTACTCTTCGGATATGGATTCTTCATCCAAATCCCCTCTATCGTTCAGTAATGGCCATTTTGCCATCCCCGGTACGCAGGGAACCTCAGAAAGAGCCTCTCCGCAGGGGATCACTCTAACCTTCCCTCCAGCTACCACTCTCGCCACAACTGCTTCGTTCTCAATTGGGTCCAGAGAGCACGTCGAGTAGACGACTCTTCCGCCGGGCTTGGTTACTGCAATAGCTCTACTGAGTAGATCGTACTGCAAAGAGTGGAGTGAACGGCCGGATGATGGTCGCCATTTACCCCAGACATCAGGGTTCTTCCTGGTGGTTCCTGATCCAGTGCATGGCACATCGACTAGAACTCCATCGAACCCAGAACCTGGGACCATAGGGATGTGCCTCCCGTCATGCTGGACGACAAGCGCTGTCCTGGATGCATGCCTCTGGACGTTAGTTACCAGGGTATTCACCCTTCCACTGATTACTTCGTTTGCTATCACGGCACCAGAGTCACCAAGATGCTCACATATCTGAGTAGTCTTCGAGCCAGGAGAAGCGCATAGGTCAAGAACGACTTGACCCGGAAGAGGGTCAAGAGCCAGCACTGGGAGCATCGAAACTGCCTCTTGCCGAGTGATCCTTCCAGTTTCATGTAGAGCAGTCATGATACTCTTCACCTCCCCTCCGGCTGCACCCCTTTCGAAAGGCATCTCCCACGCACTGCCAGGACCTGAAAACCACGGGATTCTAATCGCACCTATTCCAGAAAGCCAATCCTCGATCCAGTCCTTCTCTTCGGTCTTAGGATTGACTCTGACGGTCTCTGACAATCTATCGTAGGAACCTTGGAACCATCTCTCCGGTTCCTCTCTCCAATGGGACACTGCTTTCAGGAGGATGCTGTTCTCTGCTTCCAACCTCCAGTCCGACTCCCTGCTTGCCATGGCAATGCGCGATTATCATCATCCATCAAGTGCACGTCGGACTCTGGGATTTCTAATCGACTGGAATAATGGGATATTTGTCATTACGAATACCGACAACGGTTAAACCTCCCTCGATACGCTCGACCGCTGCGGCATTTGCTGCAAGGGATGCACATGACACGATTCGGATACAGAAGGAGGATCTCAAACGAGTCCTCAGAACCAACAAAGACAGATGAGATAGGGACCAAGATGAAGTTGGGAGACTTGGTCAAGAGAGCGAGAGATTTCGGAAAGGCAACGGGCCCATTGAAACCCATCGAGGCACTGATGACAGTGGACCAGAAAGAATGGACCTGGCAGGTTGTTGACAGGGACGTCCTGGATAAGCTTAGCCACAGACTAGTATTCCAGTCAGATGCGGGGCTAAGGAGAGAGATTCTGATGACTGAAGGGCTAGAAACTGCAATGGGAGCGGCATCTATGATTGTGGAACTGGACGGTGGCTGCGTCCTAATTGAGACCCTAGAACCGTAGAATTTCACTCTAGTGGCCTTGAAATAGGGACTGTGGGTGCGGTGCTTCGATGGCTAAGGAGAAGAAGGGCAGCGGCATTCAGCAGGCTGCTGGGCTGATTCGCTACTTTGACGAGGAGTCAGAGGATGCAATACAGATTTCCAAGGGCTCTGTTTACCTTGTCTGTGTGGTGTTCAGCATCGTAGTCTACCTTGCTAACGAGCCTAGCCCTGACAACAACGTCTGGAAGTGGATGTGGGAAACTCTGGGATTCTAATTCTACAGGAGTTCCCTCTCCATCGCTCCCAGTTCCGAATTCGGATCTGCTCTCACTATGGCGCTGGAGGCCCTACTCAGAGCCCTATCTACTGCAGGCGCGTTCTTGTCTGCAAGTGCCTCTCTGGCCCTGTCAAGAGCCCCATCTGCAGAGTCTAGCATCTCATCTCCAGACTCGTCAATCCCTCTCATTTTGTGAATTGAGTCCTGCAGTCTGGAGATATCGTCGCTCATACTCTCCCTTGCTACGGAGATTAGACCCTCCCAACTTGAGGTATGCTCCGAAATCGCTCCGGATGTGGCTCTCTCGAATGCTCTTACTCGGACAGGCTCCCAAGGGTTACGTCCCAAAGATGCCACGATGTCCATAACGCATCTGGCTCTGGTTTGCAGAGGTCCTTCGATTACTATCTCGTTCAGGAAGCATTTGGCAAACAGCCCGAATCCCCAGTAGTGCCAACTTGAAATGACCATCCTGATTTCTTCCGTCTCGCATTCTAACCTCCATCTTTGCTCATCAACTCTTGGCATCTCGGTGAATACTGGAGGGTCATGCGTACCTAGTGATCTCAGAGCTGCTCTGGCTACATCTCCCAGATACACCTTCCCAAATGAGCCCATTGTTCCGAACTGGTGCATGGTCCCCTCCTCGTCGAAAGCCATTCTTGGATCGGAGCCACTCACCTGTGCGAATAGTACTGAACGTTGGGGATTGACTCCCACTGGCCCCTTGTTAGTGTCCGCTCGCTCTCCCATGCAAACCAGAAATAGCGAGAGTGGTTCAAAGTTACGTGTACGGTAATCGCTAAGTCCCTCCCATTCCAGTGACTAATTATGCCCCGCCGGAAGTATGGGAAGCTACAGAAGGTGGTTGAGCGACCTCCTCCAGATAACTGCAGCAGATGCAGGTCAGGGAAGCATTGCCCAATAGAGGGGCACCCGGGATATCAGGAAGGGGCCAGTAGGAAGTGGAAGGGGCCCGGGTCAGTCTCGAAGCGCAGTAACAAGAAGAACCCTGCAAAAAGGTGAGATTCAAGACTCACATCCCAACCCCGGATCGATGACTAATTCTTCTGTGCCTGATTATTCTGGGCAGAACCTAGGGAGAATACGGTGTGTCGTGGATGTAGGGGAGAACTCAATTGAAATTGACCCCTACGTTGCAGACTTCTTCTTCGAACCAATCTTCCTCTCTGGTAGGTTTCCTGACTTGACTTGTACTGCGCAGGTCTTGGGACTTGACGGGGGTGAGGAACCTTTAGTGAACGTCGAGATAGTCTCCAAAAGAAGGGGCCAGAGATACGATGCTCTCAGGATTACCAGCGAGGAGATTTTCTCAAAGCCAAACAAGTTCTCAATTATTTTTGGATTTGACAGTGAGAGGCTTCAGGCTCCACTACAGCTGGAAGCACAAGTAGAGGTGAGAAACGCAGGAACTCCAATAATTGCAAGAATCCACTCTGGAATGCCTAAATCTTTCGAGGGAAAAGTTAGCTCAAACCTCTCTGGAGTTAGCTCTGCTGTGCGAAAAGAGAGGTCGATGACGTTCTGGGACTGGCCACTTAGCGAGGCGAGACTCGAGGTCAAGGCAGATCAGGGTTGGATCAGTGAGTTTGGAGAGATAGACGTGCTACATAATGGGGGGGATGGAGGTATTGGAGGCTCTGTAAGGCTCACAGAAGAATTCCAGGAGATCGATTTCAGTGCCGTTAGGCCACTGATGCTTCCCAAGGATGGCTTCCCAAGGGCGCCGTATCACACATGTGCATACATAATCATCAGAATGGGAAGAGATGGATCCGAGATTCCCGTAGTCAGCCATCTTCTGGACAGTAGGCCTTCTATGAGGGGCTCTTACGGTAAGATATCAGAATTGGACGATCGCGATGGTTGGCCTTATTTCCTCTGGAGGGGGATGCACTTCAAAGAACAACCAAAGGAAGAGAAATTCCTAATCAAGAAGGGAAGGCTGTGGGAGGGCTTCACGTATCTGGACTCGGAAATATCTGATACGATCAAGAGGGTCCAGCATGATCGATACACTAGCGTTGTGCCCACAAGAGCTTGGTTCTCCTACAAGGAAGAGGAGTTCATTGTGAACTGGTTCCACTTGGATGAGTATGGTTGGAAGGTAAACTTCTCTGACTAGAGCTCCGTTGGAATACTTCCTGCCGACTTCTCCACCATCTCCTGAACTTCATCCTCATTCGTTTCAGATTCCAGTCTAGGAGGAGGGCTCCTCTGCGCCCTGTGGTAAATCTCTCTGAGGGTCTGATCTCCTATCTCCAGGTATACCCTGGTGGTTGCTATGCTCGAATGTCCTAGAAGTCTCTGGATGGTGACCAGGTCCGCACCCCTCTCTAGTAGGCCAGTAGCGAAAGTATGCCTCAGTGTATGGGGGCTAAGCCTGCTCTTCGGGATGTCTGCGGCATCAGCTAGTCTGTCCATCATCTTCTGTATCGAGCGAGGGTTGATTCTGCGCCCTCTGCTAGAAACGAACATAGCCCTAAGACCGAAGTCTTCGCTCCCCCTGATCCTACTCTCTCTGATAGGCTCCCATGATTCCAGGACTTCAACCGATTTTTTCGTGAATAGTACGGTTCTATCTTTCTCTCCCTTACCACCTATCACCAACGCCGATAGGTCTTCCTTGTCTATGTCGTCAATATCGAGAGCGCAAAGCTCCGAGACCCTTAGCCCAGTATCTAGCATCAGAGTGGATACGGGCATTGCTAACGGGTCTTCGGAATCGCTGATTGCCCTTCTGAGTCTATCCAACTCTCTTTTGCCCAGAGTCTTCGGAAGAGACCGACTTCTAGATGGCCTTTGTATCCAGTCCGGGACGATGTGACCGAGCCATTTCAAAAGGTGGGTTAGGGCAGCAATCTTTGCATTAATGGTAGCTGGCTTAAGCTCCCCGAGTCCATTCATCCAAGCATCCATTCTTCCATTGTTTGGATCGGCAAAGAGATGGAAATCTCTCACTGGAATTCTGGAAGAATCCCCCCATGCCAGAGCCCCTTCTCCCGGAAGAGAGGTGGTTGAAAACGCTCTAGCTGCCACGTCGTATGCTCTAATGGTGTGCGCACTCTTTTTTTCCGAGCGGAGCTGTTGTAACCAGCATTCGTGCCATTGAAGCTCTGAAATCCTGTACAATCTCGAAGGCAGCGTGTCAGAAAGACCGACATCATCAGAATCGAACCTCTGGCCCAATCTCCCTCTTGGTGCGAATACCGTCTCTCTGTTTCTCCCTTCTTTGTTCAACCCTTCTCGCCTCCAGCCGCGAACGGCATGTGCATCCCTGTCCCGTAGGACGTCGGCATGGAGGCGTATTGTGACTTGAATGCTTCTCTATCCTACCGTAGGGCGGAACGTATTGGGGTAGTTGCGAAAAATCGCCGAGAGCCTCACAGAGCGTGCTCGGACTCGTTTCCGCTGGAACCGATGGGGAACTGAGAATCTCCTGAACTCTCTATTCTCTTGGAATAGAGCCCGTGAAGGTGATTTGCCACCTTCTCTGCTACGTTTACCTTGGTTGCACTCTCGATCCCCTCTAGTCCCGGGCTGGAGTTTACTTCCAGCACCAATGGCCCTCTGTCCGACTCGAGCATATCTACTCCTGCCACCTCGAGCCCCAGAGTCTCTGCAGAAAGTGTAGCAATTCTCCTCTGCTCTTCCGTCAAATCTACTCCTGTAACTGACCCCCCTAGGTGGAAGTTCGAGCGGAACTCGCTCCCATGTGCCTTGCGTCGCATCGATGCAACAACCTCTCCGCCAACAACTAGTGCTCTAACGTCACTACCGTGTGACTCCTTGACATACTCCTGTACCAGAGGCCTCATTCCTCTCTCAAGCATCTGGAACACCAGTTGTCTGGCCTGCGGCGAAGAGTTTACCAGAAAAACGCCTGAGCCATGGGTCCCCTCTGTTGACTTGACGACACACGGAGCTCCTCCGACCCTCCTAACAGCGCGATCAGTGTCCTCCCATGCTCCAACGTGCGCCGTAATAGGAACCGGAACGCGAGCCTCAGCCATCATCTGGCAAGCCACCAGCTTGTCCCTACTTCTCAGAATTCCCTGACTCGAGTTGAGTACTATCACTCCGGTTTGTTCGAACTGCCTGACTATCGCAACTCCTCTGCGGGTGATGGAATAGCCGATTCTAGGCAAGATGGCCTCGCACTCTACGGGCCATCCCTTGTGGAACACTCTTCCGCCGTCCTCATCTACGACGATGGTTAGCGCAAGAGGATCGATGATGTCAACCATCCATCCTGCTCTCTCTGCCTCTGTAGCCAGCCTTCTGGTACTGTACAGCTCTGGACCTCTGGAGAGTAGTACTAGCCTTGGCTCCATGTTCTGCGCCGCCCAAAAGACCGTCTTCAACCCTTTCCCTCGGGAATTCGTTACTCTATGCCGAGTGTGCGTTGGAGGGCTCATGAAGTCGGAGAGATTGAAAGCCTCAGGGTGGGACTGAGTCACAGAGCATGCCCGAAGACGATTCAATTGACAGAGAGTCGCTTACCTCGAACACGGTTGCGAAGCTTAGGGAAATGTGCAAGAAGCGGGGACTACTTGTCTCGGGAAAGAAATCGGAATTGGTAGATAGAATACTTGAGGATGCAGGGGTGATTGAGGAGCCTGTAGAAATTTCCGAAGAAGACGATTGGGAGCAAGAGGACGCTCTAGTCATGGATGAAGAACCAGATGATACACGAGTAAAGGTGAATCAGGTCCTATCTAAAATCGATAACATCGTGGAAGCCGAGGTTGTCGAGGCCGAGGTCTTAACAACGGAATCTGAGATATCCGGGGATGCTGAATCGGTAATAGTGGCAGAGGACGATCAGCCTTCTTTGGTCATCTCTATGCCTTCTATTTCTTCATTGGGAGACAAATGGAAGGCCCTAGCAGCGATCATAGTTGTGGTCATCCTCGTGGGGGCAGCAACTACCGTTTTCCTACAACGTAGTTCGGGTTTCGAGGTAGCGAAGTTGAGGTATGGAGATAGGATGGACTTCCAGGTAATCGACTCGAGAATAAGCATAGACGGGGAGGAGATGCTCTCTGTGGTGAGGGACTCTAGTGGTGGGATTCTTGAACCGGCATGTGGGGAGGTGTCGATGGATATGGGTGGTACTGGTTTGGTATCAGTAACCGAAGGACCTAATTCGGGAGCAGTAGAAACTACAGATAGCCTAGGAAGAACAGGTTTCTTGTCTGCAGAGAAGGGAATAAGACTCGATCTAGACGTTGATTTCGAGGGAAGAACTTGGAGGGACGATGCGAACACAGACTGTGGGAATATTCGTTGGGTAATGTCCGGAAATGACCTGAGTATGGAGTCAACCAGCTGGGTGGAACTGGAGAAGACAGAGGTGAAGAGGACCGATACCTCAATCTCGTTCAGCGACGTGGATTCGGTAACAACGAATGCTAGGACGGTAACCTACGACTCTGAGGGAATCGGAGGTTTGGGTGCTCTCTTACCCACCCTTTCCTTTCCACTAACCCCAATTGAGCTACACGAATTCTTTGGAGAGGCCGTGATCAAGGAGGGAGCGAGTTCTTCCGATCCAGATCTAGGCTGGAATTCCGATTGGAAATGGGAAGTGAAGAAGGAGTTCAGGGATGATACTCATGGTCTAGTGTATCCTGTTTATCTTGATCATGAGGAAATTGGAAGGTGCTATGGGCATGCTACAATTCTACTGCACCTGAAGGATGGGAGTCCTTGGCCTGTCAAGCAGGTTGCTGACATAAGGCTGGACAAGGAACTCCAGACAAACGATTGCGACTTCCTAGTTAGCACCCTATCGGATGAACTCCTGCCCGAAGGAACTCTCAGTATTAGCATGACATTCTCCAGAATTTCTTCTACTATCGGAAGTAGTGAAATCGATTGGGAAAGGAACTATCCAGGGAGTCCCGCAGATGGTGAGGATAGGCCAGGCACATCAACAAAGAGGAACTGGGTTGACTCCATGTGGGACGAAACAGAAATTAGACAGTTCGATATGGAGGAGGCAGTAGCTTGCCTCAAATCTAGATATCCGGATACTCAGGCAACCTTGGCTGTAGAATCTGGAGGATATATCTGGAGGGCCTCTTGGTCGAGGCCTACTTCTGAACCGGAATGGAACATGTCTTGGGTTGACGATGACGATGACTCTGGTTGGCTGGTACTTCGGAGATCATCTGAAGGCTGTGAGATGATTTCAACGGGCTCTAATGATAGGGGAGAGGTGACTTGGAATAGAGACTCTATCCCTAGTACTCAGACTCTCTCTTTACTGGAATCAAGGATTCTGGAACCCGAGAGGTATCCTGCCCTGTCTCCATACATCCAGTCCGGAGAATCTTGGAACCTCCAAGCTGAGGTTGGTTACAGGCTATCCGTCACAGAGGATAATGAGGTCCTGAGCCTCCTTCCAGGTGACTTGGGAGATGGAAAGGTAACAATGAACGCAGTTAGGGAATGGGAAGAAGCCGGACGAGAAATGTCAGTTGATTTGGCCATGGACTCGGAGACTGGAGAGATGGTAATTTGGTGGCTCATCGACAGACCTAGCGAGTGAGAAAAATCACCATCACTGACCTTCTGTCAAGCGTCATATTCAACACATCATTGACTGCCGTTGCTCTAGATGGCTTCGAAGGATGGTGACCAAAGTCTTCCAGAAGTCGGCAAGGCTCCACTAATTATCGATGTCGAATTCATGGAAGAAGAGGACGAAACTCTAGCCGAACCTCTTGACTCAATCGAGGAAGTCAGTTTTTCGCGGACTAAAAGCGCGATGGAACTCCCAACTTCCCTGCCCACTCCCCCAGGGAGGGGCAGAGTAGTTACCGTGATTAATCAGAAGGGAGGGGTGGGCAAAACTACCACAGTAATCAACGTCGCAGCTCAGATTGCGCTTAGAGGGTTCAGAGTCCTGGTTATTGACTCAGATTCACAGGGGAACTGTGCCACAGGTCTAGGAGTGGATAAGAGCAAAGTCAAGAATACCACAAGGGACCTAATCCTTAGTCCAGAGACAGCAGTAGACTCCAGGCATGCAACTGCCGTAGAGAACCTACACATCATAGTCGGAGACAGGAGCCTTATCGGACTAGAGCAGGAGATGATGAGACAGCTTGGAAGGGAGAAGAGAATGAAGGAGGCACTTCAACCACTTCTAGCACATTACGATCTGGTTCTAATCGACACCCCTCCTTCACTAGGTCTGGTAACAATCAACGCACTAGTGGCCTCTGATGGAATTCTAGTCCCTGTCCAGACGGAATACTTCGCTCTTGAGGGACTAGCTTTGCTATCAGGGACCATCAGAGAAGTAAGGAGCCTACTCAACGAGAGATTAGGAGTGGATGGAGTACTGTTGACGATGCACTCCCAGACACTTCTGAACAAGCAGGTTGCAGGAGAGGTCTTGGAAAACTTCCCTGACTTAGTCGTCAGGCCAGCGATCAGGAGGAACGTAAGACTCGCCGAGGCACCGAGTCACGGGATTCCTATCCATCTACACGATCCTTCTAGCCCTGGCGGTAAAGATTACCAGGATATTGCAACAGAGCTTCAACACAGATGGAGTCTCTGAATTATGTCTAAAAGTGGTCTTGGTAGGGGTCTAGATGAGATTTTCTACAAAACTGAAGGTCCGGACCTGTCGTCTTTCGTAACCGAGGAAAGGATGCCCGACTCCCCCAAGGCAGCGGTCATCTGGATGATCTTTGGAAGCATCTGCTTTGGGACCATGAATGCATTAGTCAAATGGACTAGCGACCACACTGATGTTTGGATGATAATCATGGTCAGATCAGCCGTTATCGCCTTTGCAGTTGCAGCCTTCGCCGCTTCTAAGGGAATTAGTCTGAAGGTAAACGATCGCAGGACCATGTTGCTTAGGTGCGTAGTAGGGCTAATTGCCATGATTCTCTACTTCACCGCACTTGGAAGGATTCCAATTGGTCAGGCTGTAACTCTCCAGTACACTGGTCCTCTATTCGTTGCTCTACTTTCTGGGAGGATATTGGCCGAGAGGGTTTCCCCGTCGGTGACAACGCTGGTACTGACCGCTTTCGCTGGAATTGTTCTAATTGTCTCTCCAGAGGTAGGAACTGTAGATCCTAACGCTCTTCTTGCTCTAGGTTCAGGATTCTTCGCGGCATTGGCATACATGTACGTCAGGGAACTCAGAAAGACCGACTCTCCAGCTACCGTCATATTCTGGTTCGCAGCCTTCTCTGTTGCTGGAAGCATAGTCCAGTCCGTACCAAATATCTCCGAGATTGACTCAAACACTATTGCAGCTCTAGTTGGTATCGGAATCGGTGCCGGAGGGGGACAATTAGGAATCACCATGGCATACCATAAGGCCAATGCTGCATGGGTTAGTGCATTTTCCTACCTTACGGTACTCGTTGCAACTTTCTACGGCTTCTTCCTATTCGGTGAATCGCTTTCCCTCGCAGATTGGCTGGGGGGTGCATTGGTCGTGGGGTCTGGAATCGCACTTGTCTTCGTCTTCCCACCAGAAGAGAATAGCGAATCAGGAAACGCTTCCTAGGGACTGAATTGTTATTTCTCCGCCCATGCTTCCGTGGTTCTGGCAGTAGTAGTACAGAGTGTCAGGTGCATCCAATGGAACTGTGAAGGTCATTAGGCCGCTCGACCCCTGAGTCCCCGTATACGTCACCCCGTCAGTGTACTGGGTTCCTCCTCCATGAGTCCCATCACTAGTGGTAGACAGTCTGAATGGGTGTGCGGAGTTACTAGAAGCAGATTGGTCAAAGGTGTAGGTGAACCCCCTGTATAGTGTTACATCCGCCTGTTGAATAGAATCAATGTAGAAATCCATGCTCGAAACGGTGACCGTCATCTCCATCACCACGGGCATTGAACCATCTGCGCCATCTGCGCCATCTGCGCCATCGGTCCCATCTGCGCCATCGGTCCCATCTGCGCCATCGGTCCCGTCATTTCCGTCTACACCGTTTACTCCATTGCAGACGTACAAGGTCTGGTCTACCTCGAGAGGATCAAGATTCCCGTCACCGTTATCATCCATCCCTATTCTCACAGCATTTCCGCCCATTGGGCAGTTTGCGCTTCCTGTCGACAATGCAGTGCTGTCGATGAGTGCATAGAGTCCATCAGCACCGGGAGGACCCTCTGTACCGATAGGTCCCTCTGGACCAGATTCCCCAGACGGGCCCTGTGGTCCCGAGATGTTCCCCAGATCTATCCATTCGGACCCACTCCAGACATGGATGTGAACGGTCGAGTTAACTAGGAACGCGTCTCCTGATTCTCCGATGTATATCTCTCCCAGGTCGGTGGTTTCCTCCACGGTTCCAATAATTGTGAAAGAGGTACCATCATCCCCGTCAGCCCCGTCAGCCCCAGGAGGCCCAGACGGACCTATCGATCCATCTGCTCCGTCAGCACCTGCAGGTCCTGCTGGCCCTATCGATCCGTCTGCTCCGTCAGCCCCAGCTGGTCCCTGAGGCCCAGGGGGCCCAGTTAGTTCGATGGACTGCCATGCACCGTTCGAGCATGCATGGAATCCTGACTCTGAAGATACATAGTAGAGCCTTCCGTCGGTTACGATATCGCAAGTTGGAAGATCCGAAGAACTCTGGACTAGGAAAACGCTCCAGTCTTCCAATTCCTTGGGCTCGTCATCCAATTCCTCGTCAGTTCCGGAGCAACCGGATAGGACAGAGGCGGTCATTAGTAGGGCTAGCAGAATCGCTAAGGCATTCCTTCTGTTGCTCTTCATGGAACATCCTGAAAATCTGAGATACTTAATCAATCCCAGAACTCGGACACCTCTTCGAGCCTCTTCCTTTCCAGATTTGGTACCCTTGCATCCTCTGCTGGATAACCAACTGGAAGCAGCAGCATTGCGTGCTCATGCTCTGGGCGTCCTAGGATTTCCCTAAGGAAACCCATTGGGGAAGGAGTGTGGGGGAGGGTCGCTAAGCCCATATTGTGAACTGCTGAGATGAACATCCCAGCAGCGATCCCACAGGACTCTTGAGAGTAGTATGTGGGAGCCATACCCTCTCCTCTTTTCCTCTTTGATTGTCTGAATAGTACAACAACCCAAGGTGCGTCTGTGATGTGCCTCTTCACGTGGTCTGTTCCCAGAGGCGATAGGACCTCCTCCCACTCTTCCGGAATTCTGTCTTGGTAGAATCTTCTCTCTTCTTCTTCTGCCGCCTCTCTTATCCTTGACTTCAGCTCGCTGTTTGAAATCGCCACGAAAGTCCAGGGTTGGAGATGCGCCCCTGAGGGAGCTGTGCTGGCAGTCCTGATTGCTAATTCTACCAACTCTCTAGGTACTTTCTTGTTGGAGAAGTGACGCGTGGTCCTCCTTGAGTTCATTTGGTCATAGTAAGATTTCGCAATTCGAAGCATCTCTGCCTCTTCCACCTCCGAGTATTCAAGCGGGATGAATCCCGGCTCAACATCGCTGTAACTCATGAGCCCACTCATTCCCGTCTTGCCATCAAGGCTGCCATAGTAGTCGATGCAATGAGCAACGAAATAGTGAAACCCGGAAGGGCACTATCGCCCTCCTCTCGGCAGTATGTCTCGGATCCCCCCCACGTGCCATTGTCGAACCAGCAGTCGGACCAGACTCTCCAACCGAAGCCAACATCTGGTACATGGGACTCAGAACCGTTCTCCATCTCGAATATGAATTTCCAGTTGATGTATGAGTAACCGGGCTCAGTATCAATATGAGATTCGAATGATCCATCACCAACTAGTTCCATCCGACTCTCTTGAGGGGGGTAGCAAACCCCAGAGTTGATGCAAACTTGGGTGATCCATCTTATTTCAGAGACGTTAGCCCCATCATCCATCACCAGATTCAAACTAAATTCGCCATCAGAAGTGCCGATTCTGGTTCCCATTACATCGTCGTAATTCAACGCCTTGATGCTGGTACCTTCGAGAGAAATCGACTCATTGACGCCTCCTTGCGACGCGCTGACCGGCAAAGATACCAGACAGACCAGTAGAAGCGCCCACATCCTTCGCATGTTTTGCCGTATATCTCATTGCAAATGAATGCTGACCACTCAGACTTCAAGATTCCAGAGGTCATCGCCAACCCAATGGATAGTCGAAATCGCCTTCCCCTTGGTCATCGACATCATCTCCTCTCCATCCACAATTGCCGTTCCAGTTGCTATCGGCTCTCCAGTCTCTTGATCCCTTATCCAAACGAAGTCTCCCTCTCCTAGGGATGGGTCCGCTATGTGGATGCCCGCTCCCATGCAGTCCGCTCCGTTCCTGAGAAATGGAATAGCTCCCCCGTCTACCGCGACCCAAGATCTCTCGACGTTCCATGCAGAAATTCCTCTCAGTGTGGGAAACCACCCCATCTTCCCTCGTATCTCAATTCGCATGGCCAGGGGGGTCCTATCCACCAGGATCAGATCTGTCTCCTGATAGTGGGCCTGTTCTAGGAATCCTGTAAGGTCTACTTCTCCTTCCAGCCAATTCCCAATCTCCTCGGCAACCCCACGAATCTGCTTGAGTCTGACCGGAGTTCTCCTCCTAAGCCTCTTGTCGACCATGAATAGCCGAGCACAGGTAGCCGCAAGAACATGTCGAGCGCACAGTTGAAGCGCAGCGCCCGCAGCGCAGTTCGATGCTTGCCATCTGCCTGGACCTCGAGGGAGTACTTATCCCAGAGATTTGGATTAATGTAGCCGAGAGGACAGGAATAAGCGCACTAACTAGGACAACCAGGGACGAGCCAGACTACGATCGTCTGATGAGCTACAGACTCGGAATCCTTGATCAAAATGACATCAAGATAGATGACATAACATCAACAATTGGATCTATGGAGCCAATGGGGGGTGCAATAGAGTTCCTCGAATCCCTAGAGTCCCGATGGCCTACACTTATCCTGTCAGATACTTTCTCTCAGTTCGCTAAGCCGATGATGGAAAAGTTGGGGAATCCCACGCTCCTATGTCATACTCTGTCGATAGACGAAACCGGTAGGATCGAGGACTGGAACATTAGGTGCGATGACCACAAGAGAAAGACAGTCGAGTCGTTAATCGAGATGAACTACCATGTCATATCGGCAGGAGACTCATACAATGATACTTCCATGCTATCCTCTTCCAGCGCCGGTATTCTGTTTAACCCCCCTGAAAATGTGATTGACGAGTTTCCACAATTCCCTGTTGCAAGAGATTATTCGGAGCTGATTAATGCCATAGAGTCAGCCGCTACTGACCTCGGCGAGCTATGGAATTGAGCCAATTACGACTCCAATCGTTTGAAATAAGGCTGGTAGGTCGGCGGGACGCATGGCGAAGTGGCATGGCATTTCTCGCAGAAAGCCTACAGGTGGACGCTTGAAGCGTCCGAATAGATACAGGGGCAAGAGGAGGACGGAGGTCGCTAGCGAGGAGCAACTAGCATACGTGGGTGAGTCCGACGCTCGCAAGAACTATCGAAAGAGGGCTGGATCACAGACTGTTCGAACCCTCTCAGTCAATCAGGTCAACGTCAACACGAAGGATGGTAAGACCGTAAGGGCCACTGTCAAGAACGTAGTTGGTAACGATGCGGATCCAAACTACATCAGAAGGAACATCGTGACTAAGGGTGCGGTTCTGGAAACGGATCAGGGCCTAGTCAGAGTAACTAGCAGGCCGGGTATGCATGGAGTAGTCAGCGGCGTCCTCGTTGAAGAATGAGCGCACGAAGCCCTCAAGTCACACGTCACTCAGGGGTAGCGTGTTAGTATGGCGGCAAAGCGGGACGAGATGACCCTGTGGACTGGTTACTTCGACGCTAGGCTCAGTCGTTCGAATGGGAGGCGGGTCTCCAAGCAGGCAAGTATCTCGAAACCTACTCTGGAATCGGTAGTTTGGGCTGCTCGCAGTGCAGGAATAAGGAAGATGAGACAGGAGCCAGAGGCAAGCCATCCATCTAGGCCTCATGCCAAGGAAGGTAGGTTGGTTATGCCCCCAAGTCACGTCTTCGAAGTAACTGGGACTTCTAGTAAGGAAGGAGCCATGAAGGCAATAGGTTCAGCACTCAACAGGAGATCCAAGGAGGCTAAGGAGCAGGGCAAGGAAACATCCAGAGGTCCAGCTAAGGGAGATAGAAGGAGAAGAGCCCAGAGGAAGTCGTTCAAGCACAGAAAGAGCACACAGAGGAAGAAGAAGTTCGGCCGGAAGTGAAGTCTTGTTCAAGATCGAAGAGGCAGCTCCAGACGTTGAGACCTTCCTCAGACTCAGGGCTGGAGCAGGGATGAGACCCAGATCTGTTAGAGGGGCTACCAAGGGACTTGGGCAGGAACTATTCTCAGTCATCCTCAAGTTGGAGGAATCAGATGAAATCGTCGGAATGGGAAGAGTGGTCGGTGATGGCGGTACTATTTTCGTGATTTGTGATATGATGGTGATTGAGAGTTTTCAGAAAAATGGCGGGGGGACTATGATCATGGATTCAATTATGAGATATCTGCTTGAAGAGGCTCCTCCCAGATCATACATCAATCTCATGGCAGATGTGGACGGATTCTACGAGAGGTGGGGGTTCGAGCCCTCGCTCCCTCGCTCAAGGGGAATGGTATTGAAGACTTAGTGACCTATTCCACTGTCACAGTCCAGCCGAACTCGTCGGGAGCCCGTCTCTGCTGTATCTCGGTCAGCGATTGGTAGAGCTCCATCGCGATTGGCCCTACTTCTCCTCCGCAGTACTCGACCACTCTGTCTCCATGCTCTATCGTTCCTATCGATGAGATGACCGCTGCAGTCCCAACGCAGAAGCACTCGTCAGCTTCCATGGCATACTCAACGTCTATCTTCTCCTCCCTGACCTCGTAGCCCTTTGACTCAGCCAGCTCCATCACCGACGATCTCGTGACCCCGGGCAGAATCGTACCTGTGAGCTCCGGTGTCGAGATGATCCCATCCTTCACGCAGAAGAAGTTAGCAGCCCCTACTTCCTCGATGTACCTGTGGTTGACTGCGTCGAGGTAAATAATCTCCGAGTAGCCCTCTCTCTTTGCCATCTGAGACGGAACCATCCCAGGAGCGTAATTGCCTATCGCCTTCACTCCTCCCGAACCCCCTGGAGCAGCCCTGTGGAACTCGTCCGAGACTCTTAGCGAGGTTGGGGTAATTCCGCCCTTGAAGTATGGTCCGACCGGCGAGACGTAGACTAGGAATGTGTACTCCGGAGCGGGCGCAACCCCCAGTATCGCACCGCTTCCGAAAAGCAGTGGTCTGACGTAAAGTGCGCCCTTGCCCATAGGGGGCACCCATCTGGAGTTTTCCTTCACTGTCTGCATTATCGCATCGAGGAACATATCCTCTGGAACGGGAGTCATCCCGAGCCTTCGTGCGCCGTCCTGTGACCTCCTCGCGTTGTCCAGAGGTCGGAAGAGAACTATGCTACCGTCTGCCGCGTACTGTGCCTTCATACCCTCGAACAATCCCTGGCCGTAGTTGATTACTCCAGCAGCAGGAGACAGGCTTAGGTTCTGGAAGTCCTGCATCTTCCCTGGTCCCCACTCATCGCCTTGCTTACAGGTGGCTATGTACATTCGATCAGTTTTCGTGAAACTGAAAGTGAGTGAGTCCCAGTCTATCTCTGGAAAACCGTCTTCAGTCATCGCGCGCACCCCGATTATTGTGCAGGGGACCGCCTCGGCTTTCAACGGTTCCGCTGGAGACCCCCCCGGCATGGTTATGGCCCCTCACGATTACGTAGGGTAAGGCAGTCGGTCTGAGTGCGGAATGCGGGTGAAGTCATGCAGTGGGAGGATGAAGTCTGCATCGTTTCGGGAGATAATAGAGCATGGCCAGAAGAGCCAAAGACGGTAATCGAACTGTGGTGTAGGTCTAGATCAGGACACTCGTCTATGCTCCTAGTAAATGGCCTCCGACCTTATGTCGAGATATCTGATCCAAAATCAGATGGCAGCAGAGTTGAACCCGAGTCTCTGGGAAACGTCTCTTCCGTGAGGGACGTTCAGGGAGAGCCCGAGTCAAGTGGAATGAAACTATCCCAAGACGGAGTCGTTAGGCCTCACTATCGAGTCTACGTCAGAGACACCACTAAGGTCAGAGGGGTGAGGAAGGCACTGTCCGAGCAAGGATGGAGAGTGACCAGTGCGGATATCCTATTTTTTCAGAGGCTCCTTCTAGATCTAGATCTAGGACCTCACATTGCGATGAGTGGAGAAGTACTCTGGGCAGGCGATCGGGCTCCCGAGGAAGCAAAGACTCCCGAGAATACCAATCGGGAGACTGCCGAGAAGAGGATAAAAGAAGTTGGAGGCTCGGGAATATACCCTCTCGACATGGTGATATCTTGTGACCTCAGTGGCTTGAGCAGGACCGAGCCGTTCCCAGCACCCTTCGTCACCATGTCTTTCGACCTCGAGACGAGTATCGCGGACAACACGATATTATGCGCCGCAGCTGTGGTGGACAGATACGGAGAAAGGAAGGAATACCCGATAACTGGTGCCGAGACCGAAATATTGGAGCGACTCACAGAAGTGGTCAGAACAGAGGATCCCGACTTCATAACTGGCTACAATATCGATAACTTCGATCTTCCTAGGATGGAGGAGAGGTCCGAGTATATCGATACGGAATCTGAGATGGACCGGGCGACTCTTCTAGGATGGGGCAGAGTCCCAATAAATGAGGCAGAGACCAAGCGTGGATGGAGGAAGCCAGGTAGAATTTTTCCAAACAGGGAGCAGAACAGAACCTGGACGATAAAGGGCAGAATTCCTCTCGATGCATGGTGGCAGGCAAGACAGACCCTAAGGCCTCAGCGAGAGTCCCTGAGGTATGTATCGCAACTCCTGTGGCCCGATGATGAGGAGATGCAGAAGATGGATATCGATGCCAGCAAGATGGACGAAGAATGGGCCTCCAGACCGGATGAGGTACTGGAATACTGTGTGCGTGACACAGTGCTGCCCCTAGACATTCTGGAGAAGATGAAATCAATAGCTAGGAAGGAGGCTCTAGCATCGGTTTCTCTGACTACTGTAGATATTGCAGCGACCAGTACAACTAGCCGTTGGATAGACTCACTAGTCATTCGGCTAGCGGATAGGAGTGGTGTTGCAGTTCCGAATACTAACCAAGGCCCAAGGAAGCAGGATAAGATAGCCGGAGGTTATGTGCATGAGGTTGATCCGGGAGTCAAGCCTTGGGTAGTAGTTCTTGACTTCAAATCGATGTATCCCTCGATAATGATATCTAACAACATATGCTCTACCACCTTGGTTCGTGATGGGAGCGAAGAATATTCTCATAGCGTATCGCCAGTCACAAACACAAGATACATCTCCAAGGATGAAAGGCTAGGCCTAGTCCCACAACTCCTCCAGGGTCTGATGGATAGTAGGGACAGGCACAAGGCCGCCCTCGAGAAGGCGAACGAAGAAGGTGATGAAGCCGAGGCCTTCCTTCAAGATCAGTTACAGTACGCTGTAAAGATCTTGATGAACTCTTTCTACGGAGTCTTCGCATCGAACTTCTACAGATTCACTCATCCGAGCCTCGGTGCGAGTATCACGGAGTGGGCACGACATAACATCAAGGAGATAATATCCAAAGTAGAGGAAGATGGAGATGATGTGGTGTATTCCGACACCGACTCAATTTTCGTAATCGCACCAGTGGAAGAGGCCCCCATGAACAAACCACTGGGAGGCGTGGAGCTTGAGGGTTGGGAGAAAGCAAGGAGCTCGACCCTCGAGTTTGGAAAGTCACTAGCCGAACGATTTACCAGAGAGGGAGCCGAACTCGAGTTCGAAACCGCGCTCTCCTCCTTCTTCAGCCACGGAGCGAAGAAGCGCTACGTAGGTAGAGTCGTATGGCCCAGAGAGGAGATGCTGATTAGAGGGTATGAGGTAAGACGCACCGACTCCTTCCAACTCCTCTCTGATACGATGACACAGATGTTCGAGATGATACTGGATGGAAACGAAATTGGTGCTGTCGACATGACCAAGTCTGTAATTGATAGAGTAAAGGCCGGAGAAGTAGAAACATCTCAACTTGTAATCAGTAGGTCCTGCAAAGGGAAGTGGAACAGCAAGAAGGAGGAATGGGACTTCAGTGTATACAAAAATGAGGATGGACTTCCTTACGTCAGAGCGGCCAAGCAGAGGATTGCTGAAGGTCTACAGTTCACTCCTGGAATGAAGGTAGGATACATCGTAACTGAGCCTGATGAGGGTGAGAAGAAGCTAGGGGTAAGGGCATGGTTGGTAGATGAGATAGGAGGGGATCCACCCGAGTATGATAGGAAATACTACGCTGAGCGACTCGCCAAGTCACTAGGACGAGTCACTGAGGCCTTTGGATGGGACGAAAAGAACCTGCTCAAGGGTAATAGACAGAGTAACTTATTCGATTTCTAGAATATCCAAGGAGCCGTAGGATTGATTTCACCTCACTGTGGCCCAGACACCAGAATGGCAAGGACCAGAGACCTAGCATGCCTGATGGTGATGGTATTTCTAACTCCAATGCTGGCAGGATGTACGGACCTAATAGGAAGCAACAGCCCGCCAACTGCGACCATGTCAGTAGACCCGAGCGGAACCGTGAAGGCCGGCGATTCGGTAACATTCAGCGCCGCAGGGTCCTCGGATCCAGACGGAGACGGCCTAACCTTCGAATGGGACTTTGGAGACGGGAACACTGGAACCGGCTTGACCACCAGCCATACGTATGCACAACCAGGGACTTTCGTCGTAAAACTAGCCGTAGGAGACGGTACGCACGAGGCATCAACCAGCAAGACGATTTCTGTGGTAGACTCGTCTGCAAGAGAGCCCAATGCAGCGATTACTTCCAGTAAAGATGATGATTGCGAGGGCGAGGAGTCATCTGCTAGTGGAAATATGGTTATTGTTTGGGTATGCGAGGATGATAACGATGTCAATGATCGCGAAGTAGAGGTCTCAACAACCGTAACCTTGGATGGCTCAGAATCATGGGCAGGTTGCGATCCGGATGACTCCAGTTGTTACTCTGAAGAATATCTGGTCGAATGGAAATGGGACCTAGACACCTATACGGACTCTGATAACGACGGAATAACGGATAATGACGTAGACGCAACAGGTGAGACATACACGTGGGAATCCAGACCGGCAGGAGCATGGGAAGTAATGTTGACAGTCGTGGACAACAACGGTTTCGAGGATACAGTCAAGTCAATGGTTTACGTTAATTACAGAGGAGTTTGGCAGGACTTCGTGATTGACAGAGCCTCACCAAATCCTGTAATAATGACTTGGGAGTACCCCGTCAACTACGATCAGGAGTCTAAGGACAGGATAAGATACATGAGAGCCAAACTTTCCTATCCGAAGGAGGATGAAGATCAACCTGGAGGGGGGCTGCCGGGTCAAACCACGGATAATCGTCTAGATTTGTACATGTACAACAGTACAGATGAGCCAGTTTCGAACACCTCAGGAATTGATAATGACAACAGGGATGCCGGAGACTGTGGAAGCGATGAGTTCTGTGTATGGATGGTAATAGGGGGCTCTACCGTACGGGGCTTTCTACCAGGGGACTGGACGGTGGACCTAGAGAATGCAGAGACTCACAACACCAATGTTAATGAGTTTGTGATCGAACTCCAGTACCGGTAGTTTTCCTAATTATACGGAAACTCCGATAGTAGCAATCTGAAGACTAGCATACCGAAAACACTGGGGAACGGTTCATATACACCTCTTCGGTCGGCGGGCCTACCTTAGAGGTGTAAACAATGGGTTCACAATGGGAAGACAAGAGCAAACCGCATCTGAATATCGTTTTCGTAGGTCACGTCGACCACGGAAAGTCGACAACAGTCGGAAGACTGTTGCTGGATAGCGGCCACATAGAGGCACACGTGATTGAGAAGTTCGAGCAGGAAGCTTCAGAGCGAGGAAAGGCCGGTTTCGGTTTTGCCTACGTTATGGACGGATTGAAGGAGGAAAGGGAGAGGGGGATTACTATCGACGTCGCTCACAAGGAATTCTTCACTCCAAAGTACTACTTCACAGTCATTGACGCACCGGGTCACCGTGACTTCGTCAAGAACATGATCACTGGAACCAGCCAAGCAGATGCCGCGGTTCTGAATGTTGCCGCAAACGACGGTGTAAACGCTCAGACCAAGGAGCACGCCTTCTTGGCAAAGGTGCTTGGAGTCAAGGAACTCATCGTCAACATCAACAAGATGGACATCAGTGGTGTGGATTGGTCAGAGGACAAGTACAAGAGCGCAGTCGAGGAAGTTTCCAATCTTCTGAAGATGGCAGGATTCAACCCTACAAATATCCCATTCGTGCCATGCAGCGCACTTGCCGGGGATAACGTCTTCAACAAGAGCGACAACACTCCTTGGTACAACGGACCAACTCTGTTCGAGGCTATCGATGCAGTGGAGATGCCTCCAAAGCCAACTGACAGGCCACTCAGACTCCCTATCCAGGACGTATACAAGATCAGCGGAATCGGAACCGTTCCAGTCGGTAAGGTCGAGACTGGAGTCCTTGAGAGAGGAAAGACAGTCGTATTCAACCCCAGCCAGAAGTCTGCAGAGGTCAAGGATATCGAGATGCATCACACAAGCCATGCAAAGGCAGAGCCAGGTGACAACGTCGGTTTCAACGTACGAGGTCTAGCTGCTAACGATATTCGCAGAGGAGACGTCGCGGGTTACGCTGACAGCGAGCCTATGTTCGTCAGGCACGATGAGACCTTCGTAGGCCAGATTCAGCTCATGGACATACCAAAGGCGATTGGTGCAGGATACACCCCAGTATTTCACGCACACACCGCTCAGGTAGCTGTCAGATTCGTAGAGCTTCTTGAGAACTCGAAAACCAAGGAGGCCAATCCTGCGTTCCTGAAGACAGGGGATGCCGCTCTAGTTCGCTTCGCGCCAACTAAGCCGATGGCAATAGAGCAGATGGACGCTTTCCCCGAACTATCCAGGTTCGCAATTCGAGACATGGGTAAGACCGTGGCCGCAGGCGTCTGCATGAAGATTGAGAAGAAGTAATTCGGCCTTGGTGAAACTAATGCCGGTTGTCACGACGATCAAGTTGACCGGCGACAACCATCAGGACGTAGACTTGGTCTGCCAGCAGATTAAAGCAATCTCCGATGAAACAGGAGTAAATCTCAGGGGACCAATTCCTCTGCCTACACGAAGACTTGTCGTTCCGTGCAGAAAAAGCCCGGATGGAGAGGGATCTGAGACCTGGGACCACTGGGAGATGAGAGTCCATAAGAGGCTCCTTGAACTAGTGACCAACACTGCGAAGGACGAGAAATCCCTGAGAAAGGTCCTGAGAATTCCAATTCCAGACTCGGTAACCATTGAACTGTCTCTAAGGAATCTAGATTGATGCTAGAGTAATCCTTCGTCCCTAGCCAGAGAACCCATTGGGTCCCAAGCAGGGAGAACAGTTGGATCACTATCCAATCCTCTCTTCATCTCATCAGTGAGGAATTCCTTGGGTGCGGCTATCTCGAACATGTGCTCGTCATACCAGTTGTCGTTCATCGTGTAGAAACCCTTCTCTCCACTATCTTCAGTACCCCAGGAGTTCTCAACCCTCCATCTTCTAGGCTTTCCATCCACCACATCAACTCCAGTGAATAGCATCGCATGGGTCATCATTGTCTGTCCAAACCTCAAACGGTCTGCCTTATCCATCCCAAATTGAATTCCATACAATCCTTGCAGGTCATACAGATCAGCATCCCATAGCCCCCTCTTGCGAGCCATGCTCTTTCCAACGTCACATCCCATCCAAACTGGAGTTCCATCCTCCAGGAGTCTCTGTGTTATTTCCTTCATATCATCTGATGGAACGTTGAGATAAACGACGGGCGGTCCTCCTGACACGTTCTGTAGGAAATCTACTGTGTACGTTCTAAAGTACTCGTTTCTGGGATCGTTAACGATACATACGTAATTCTCCCAATCGACTTCCACATACTCCTCTACGAACTCCAGAGGAGTCATTGTCCCCTTCCTATGGAATTCATTGTCCTTGTCTCTCCACTGCCAGTCGAACTCCTCTGGAGGGGTTCCAAGGTGAATGCAAAGAACTCTCCAAATTTCCTTCATCCTCTCCTCTTTGTGCTTTCTAGCGTTATCTTCGGAACCTCCACCATCAAGAATACCCCTAATCTCACTAGCCGTAGTTCGCAAGATGTCTTTCAGAACCGTATTCATAGATCTGGTGCTGCTACTGCTGTGAGATTCTGGATATGCCGACATTGGCACAAGTCCGTGCTTCCTGATTAGATTCATGGCCATGTTCCACTGTCCGCCATCTCCAATTGGATCACTAAGTAGAAAGTGAATAGTTCGGTCATCGACCGGTCTGTCAGAAGTCTCTAGTATCGCCTCAAGGAAGTGATTGGATCTTTCGAGCTTGTCCCAGAAGTGGATATGGGCCTGGCTGAATTCGAAACTCTTCACATTCATCTTCTTCATTGCACCCACCCTGAATAGGTTCAGAGTAGCGAAGAGCCAACATCGACCACTCCTCCTCTGGTTTGTGGCACTCCAATCATCCAGCTTTGTACTGAATGAGAAGTCCATGTTCTGAACTAGATCTCTCCGAAGAGCCAAGGTTGACAGATCGGCGTTGCTGACAGCATTCTGAGCGATAGCGGCCGATGGATCCGAATCGAATGACTTCCTATATTCTCCAATCTGTGCTTCAGTTACTCCCCTTGACATATTATCTCTGAAACCATGCCGATACCGGAGAGAGTTAGTAATTGCCCTACTATATCGGAGCCGCTTCAGCGAGTCCAGCCGCAATTAGAATTTCAGCAATCAATGATGGACAGGTCTCGATGTCCCCCTCTGTGAGTACGACCTCAGAGCCATCTGCCATCAGAATAGGGTCCTCTACATCCTTCAGTACTCTTATTCTTAGAAGGTCCTCCACTTCTTCGCTGGGCTGCTCGTCTAGAGAACGAGACTCGGAAGAGGAGGAAGCGTGTTCAGGGTAATCGTCCATCTCACGAATCCGATCCTCTTCGTCGATGTCTGGCTCTTCCCATTCTTCCTCCGTTGTGGAAACTCTATTCGCAGTCGATTCTAGTTTTTCTTCATTAGAGAAGTCCCTGAGTGTCTCGCTGACATCACTCACCACACCCACCGATTCAGAGTAACCTAGCATGTTAGACCAAGAAGTAGAGGCCTTGTACATCTCAGCCAGATCCTTGAGTCCATTGTAGAAAACTCTCTCAGAAGGGTCATGCTTGTTCCAATCAAGCAAAGGCAAACCGACACTTTCCCTGGAGTCCTTGCTCCCGGAGTTTAGTAGATTTGAGGTGATAGCATGACGAGTAAAGGAAGCAAGTCGGATTCTCGTCAGATCTCTGACACATGTCCTTGCAACCCCTAGCCTTCTAGAAAGAAGTTGAGCCTTAGCAGTCATGCCTTCTTCTCTCACAGTCTCAGAAAGCTCGGTTTCCATGTTCTGCAATAACTGACCGATTGCGTCCCAGAAACCAATCCCGTCCGGCATAGCCACATCTACAGGAGTGTCGCTGCTCCTCTGCTTTCTAGTGACCTCGATTAGAGATTTGTGGACAGATTCTAACTCTCCCTTCGATAGTCTACGAGGTACAGAACCGACTGCCATCAACACCAACTACCCAGCATCCCACGAAGGAGATACATCAACAATTCCGTGTGAATTGACAAGTACCATCATGCGGGAGAATAAAATCCATGTCTCCACTCGCGAAGGTGCAGGTGTACCCGAGTGGTCAAAGGGGGAGGGCTCAAGATCCTCTGCATAGCGCTTCGCAGGTTCGAATCCTGCCGCCTGCACCAATCAAGAATCAATTTAGTAGAGCCCTCAGAAGCTCTACTGAGCCAGCCTTCCCTCTTGAGTCAGTAGTGTAGTCAGCAGACATGGAAACCTCTGGGAACTCATCATTAACCGCGACCGAGAGACCAACCAGATCAAACATCGGCAAGTCGTTAGGAGCATCACCACATGCGATCACTCTTGAGGGATCCACTCCCCTCTGTTCCAGGGCCAATCTCAATCCATTTGATTTGTTCAGTCCCGGACTTGCAATGTGTACAGCGAAACCAGTAGAGACGACCTCTAAGTCAGACCATTTGCTATCTGCAAGTAGGTCCCTCATCAATTCAAAGGAACCGGTCTCACTGAGGCACCATTCAGTCTCTCTCCATCTGTTTGACTCTATTCCCCTTGGATCTAAACCATCGATTTTTGTTGCCAGCCACTCTGCTGCTTCCTTCGCTCTCCTCCCATCGGACAGTACCCGGATCTCATGACCTTCGCTACTGTCCCATACCATGCCACCGTTCTCAGCTACTATGAAGCCAGAGGCACCTATGGCTTGCAAAATTGGAGTAACATTCGGCAGGGTCCTTCCTGAAGCCAGTGAAACAGGCATTACCTCTCTGTCCACCCTTCTAACTAGATTGACAAGATCTTCATGGAAACCTTCCCTGTCCAGCAGTGTTCCGTCTACATCAAAAACTAACATATCCCAATTTTCAGAGTCTGGGATTTCGATCATGAACGATGGGACTCATTCCTGTTCATGATACCACCGACAAGAAAACATCATCTTCAAGCCACACACAACCGTGGATTAATCATGCCTGAAGACTCCGAGGACTATCTCTTTCTTGATGAAGAAGAGGAAGAAACCCTGAAATCAGGTAGGGACAGAATCTCTCTGCCAAAGATCGGATTTCCGAGACTCTCCAAGCCAAGAATCGAGAATAATAATGTGATTGAAGATCAAGATAATTCCATTGAGGATGGATTTGAGATATCCTTGGACGGCACACATACCTTTGACTGGGGCATTATGGGGATGGACTGTCCCGACTGTGCGATGAAAGCAACAAGAGCTGTACACCGACTTCCCGGTGTGAAATCATGCAGAATTTCTGTGGCAGATGGTACCGTAGAGGTATCTCAAGATATTTCCAATGGAAGCGTTTCACGTGTATCCTCAGTCCTATCCAGTTTGGGTCACGACCCTGATATTGGCTGGCTGAGAGTTGTTGGAATATCGTCTTCATCTCTCTCTTCAAGACTTCAAGTGGAATCAAAGGGACTCAGAGAATGGCTTCTGAATGTTCCAGGAGTTCTGGACGTAAGAATGGAGAAGGGCAGGATAGAGATTCAGAAGGTCTGGATACTCGATTCCGATCTTCGTCAAGCATCGGATCAAAAACTCCGAGAGATCCTGGGCTCAGACCATAGACTCGAACCTTCAAGAGAGTCTGGATTCAGGAAGGACCAACTCCAACTCCTTTCTTCCATTCTGTCGATTCCACTGATCATTCTTGTCTCATTACTTGAGATGAGCTCTGCAGTTCCAGTCATAGTTCCTTCGATACTGGCTCTTGGAGGAGTGGTTTTCGTCGGGCAGAATATTTTCCAAGAGGCAATTGCCAGCCTAAAAAACAGGGTCGTTGGTTTCCAGGTTTTGATCTCTCTAGCCATCATAGGTGCCGTGGCACTCGGCGAATTTATCGAGGCTCTCCTTGTTGTGGCCCTAGTTGCATTCGCTTCTCATCTAGAAAACAGAGCGCTCATCAAGGCAAGAGAGTCTATGCAGGGAGGATTGGATAGACTCCCTAGAATGGCAAGAATAGCCAAACAAAAATCCCCTGGGATTAGTAGTGGGGAACGGAGGATGATGGTTATTCAGATTGCAAATCAGGAACCTACTCCTTCCAATTGTTCCGTTGAAGAACTCATTCCGGTAGAGGCTTTGGAGATAGGGGAATCAGTAGAGGTCAGATCAGGAGAAAAGATTCCAGTTGATGGACAAATTATCGAAGGCAGTGGCGCCATCGACAGAGCTCCACTTACCGGAGAGCCAATTCCAGTCCCTGTAAAGGAAGGAGACAGAGTTGAAGCGGGCCTGACATTGACTCGCGGACCTATTGTGATCAAGTCAGAGGCAATAGGTCAGGGTACTCGACTTTCCAGCTTAATCGATCTTGTCAGGCACTACAAGGACCAACCAACCCGAACTCAAAGTACCATCGAGAGTTTCACACTATTCTGGACACCACTCGTGGTATTTGCAGCACCGATAATCGGATTTCTCGCTCACCCTGGATCGGTAGAGCAAGCTATTCTCACTACTCTTTTACTATGGGTAGTATCGTGCCCATGCTCTCTTCTTCTGGCCTCACCAGTTCCACATGCAGTAGCTCTAACCTCAGCATCCTCGTTTGGATTAATCGCTAGAGGTGGAGATATTCTAGAATCTGCAGCTGATGTGCAACTGGCTCTGTTAGATAAGACCGGGACACTCACAACTGGAAATCCAACAATATCTAGCATAATTGTGGCAGATCGAGAGACTGAGGAGAGGGTCCTTGGGATCGCTGCTGGATTAGAGGTGCGCTCCAACCATCCCTATGCACGGACCATTCTACAGGAAGTCGAGAAAAGGAACCTCCCTCCCATCAGGATTGAGTCAATAAATGACGGTGAAGCCGGTGTCTCGGGGCAATTAGACGGAAAAATGGTGATTCTGGGTAGGGCAGATTGGGTTGCTTCTAAGGGAGTCACTATCCCAGACTCATTAGTTCTGGCACTGCAGCAATCAAGAGAATCTGGCATGGGGTCCAGCTTACTCTCAGTTGACGGTTCAGCAATAGCACTCATGGGCTTCTCTCATGACGATGCTAGATTCGGAGTTGGTGAGGCGATAAGTGAACTGAACTCCCATGGAGTCAGAGTTGAGATATTGAGCGGAGACGAGCAAACAAGTGTAGAGGCATTTGCAAAATCAATCGGCATCGATCCAGAAATGTGCAGGGGAGGGGTTGACCCAGAAGAGAAGGCAGTATACGTTACTACCAAATCTAGTGAGAATCGTACATTGATGGCAGGAGACGGATTCAATGATGCCGGTGCCCTTGCAGCAGCGGATATCGGCGTTGCAGTCGGTAGCGGTGATCAAGTCAATCTCGATGCAGCCGATGTCTTAATTCCTGGAGAAGACCCAAGGGCTCTCTCTCGGATGATCGCACTAGCAAAGAGGACAAGGAGAGTTGTATACGCAAATATCGCAATTTCCGTATTGGTGACCTCTATGTTGGTAATTAGTGTGTTACTGGGATACAGGATAAATCTAGCAGCCGGAATTGCTCTCCATGAAGCAAGTGCACTGATGATTATCCTGAATGGGATGTGGGTATCTGGTTCTGAAACTAGGAGACTTTCTACTTTGACGGATTTGGGAAGAGATATTCTTCAAGATGCCAAGGAAATTTGGGCCATAATTTCCAACAAGGACCCAGAGGACAATTCGGCGACCGCTTGATTAACTGGACGTATTTCCCGATATCATGGCACCTCCCGAGGTCGAGTCTAGAGTTGCCCCTCCATTGGTCAACTGCCCTCAGTGTGAAGGGATGCTTCCTCAGGGATTGGGAGAGATAGAATGCCTTCTGTGTGGAGCGCTATGCCGAGTCTCTCACGCACCTACAGTTGCAGCTCTGAAGGAAGAGAAGGTACAATGCCCGCATTGTATGACGGCTGTTGAGGCTGGTACGGACAAAAGACCCGTAGACTTGACTTGTGGGGCTTGTTCTGGCATATTCACTTTGACTAGGAAGATAGTCAAGGTCGAGGTCGAATGTCCTTCTTGCGAAGCCAATCTAAGAATCAGGCCAAGACCTGGGAAGAGGGAGCTAACATGCCCTGGTTGTCAGAACCCCTTCTTTGTCACATTCTAGGTATCGTGAATATATTACGCCTAGAGAAACCAGCATTTCTAGCTACTTTCCACCCTCTTGTCTCAAATACCCATGAAAGGGCGTCGAAATGGGGATGGGTGCGTGAGTGAGAGCAAGCCGGATGATTCTGTTGAGCATGAGGGTCCTGACGAGCTCGATGCCCTCAGAGCAGAGCATGCACTTTCCTCCACTGCCATGGGGGCAGCTGCGAGGGCCCGAGAGAGACTCGATGAGGAGTCTACTCTTCGCTCCGCAATAAGAAGAGAGAGAAGAATGCGAATCTCTGAGATGACAGATAGGGTTTCTGGAATGCAGGGTGCAATGAGGAAGGCGAATGAGATACTATTCGAAGAGCAACTTCAGCAGATAGAGGCCGATCTCAGAGACGAATTGGAAGATGAACTAGAGAGACTGGAAAAGGAGTCTCTAGAGAGAGAGGAAAGGCTGCTACGTGAGGAGATGCTACATAAGCTCAGAAGAGAGGAAAACAGACTCAGAGACCAGTTGGATTTGGAGAGGGACCGTAGGATAGAGGCTCATACATCGAGAGTCAGGGATCGTCTGAGGGAAGAGATGGAAGTGGAGTTCTCTCGCAGGAAGGCTTTCCTTGGAGAAAGGCTCGAGCTAGAGGCAAACCAAGGAATTGAGAGGATGGAGAGAAGGGTTGAGATGGATCTCAGGGAGGCAATGGAGTCAGAGGTCCACAGGAAGGCTGAGGCATTCCGTTTAGAGCAGGAAATCAAGATGAGAGACAACATCGCCAAGAAGAGAAGAAAACATGAGTCAAAGTTGGAGAAGCAGCTTGAGAATGAGCGACAGTCACTTGAGAAGGAAATGCAGTCTGATATCGAAGTGAGAATCAAGTCACTACAGGAAGAGGCGGAGAGGGCCGCTCTTTCCGATCTCGATCGGAGATTCAGGGCAGAGAGGAATAGTATGGAGGCTGCACTGGCCCTCAGAAGACAAGAACTGGCGCTTGAGAGCGAGGTTGAGATGGAGCAGAGAGTGGCAGATTTCGTGAAGGAGCGCGAGTCAGAGATGCTTTCTAATCTTGAAAAACAGCTGGCGAAGAGAGGAGAACTTTCGAAGAAAGAAGTTTCCGAGATTATCAAGACTCTAGAGTCTGAGATTCGTGTGAAGATGGATGCAGTACTTCTCGATGCAAGGCATAGTGCCATGGAGCACCATGAGTCCTAGTTTCAACTATCAGAAATTGCATTGATTCTGCTGTCTGCCTCCTTTGCGAACTCCCAGTAAGCTCTACTTGCAGAGTTTGTCTTGTTCGGCTTCTGTGCTATTACAATGGGAGCCCCTTCCAGAGGAGACTCCGCGATAGATACGGATCTCGGTATCTGAGAATCAAACACTCTATCCCCGAAGTGTTTCCTAGCGTGCTCGGTTACTGTCTCGCATAGTTTGCTTCTAGTCTGGACCATCGTCATCAGTATGCCCAGCAATCCAAGACTAGGGTTAACCGATTTCTGTACATCTCTAACCGTGGAAATCAACTGCCCCATTCCTTCCAGAGCATAGAACTCTGCTTGGATTGGGATTAGGACCCACTCCGCGGCGCACAGAGCATTCACAGTCAGTAGTCCTAGTGATGCCGGAGTATCGATAATGATAACATCGAAACTATCCATGGCTTCACTCAGAGCCAGCTTGAGTCTGTTCTCTCTACCGACTCTTGTCGCTAGGTCTACTTCTATTCCAGATAGGTCCAAGTCAGCTGGAAGAACCCATAAGTTTCGTACTACGATATGATTAGGCGGACCCTTGACCTTCTCCGGATTACTCTTTCTCCATGATGTCTTCATCGACCTAGTCAGAAATTCTGGTCCAAGAGTGCAGTCCTCTAGTTTTAGTGCAGAGTTATCAACACCCCTCGAAAAAAGCTCGTTCATCGTAGGTCCGACTGTTCTTTTGTCAACTCCGAATGTCGTTGCCACGTTCCCCTTCGGATCCATGTCTACCAGCAGAACCCTCCTGCTACTAATCCCGTACTCCTCGCTCCCTAGAGAAAGGGCCGATGCAAGATTCACCGCCGTGGTCGTCCTAGCACATCCTCCCTTGTGGTTGACACAAGCAATCACAATAGCCACGCATCTGTGTATGCAGCCCGGTTAATTGGGATTGCCCGATTATTGGATGACAGGGACGTTCACTTCGCTGAGAATCTTGTTCACGACCCTCCTTCCAGTTACACCGCGGATCTTCGACTCTGGCTTTAGGACGATTCTGTGACTGACCACGTCAAGAGCCACTCCCTTGACATCGTCAGGAATGACGTAGTCCCTTCCATCGATAGCTGCTGACGCTCTTGAAGCCTTGAACAGACCTTGGCTAGCCCTGGGGGATGCTCCAGCCTCTATTCTCGGGTCTGCCCTTGTCCTCTGAACTACTTGAACGATGTAACCAAGGATTGCTGGATCGATATGGACCGTCTCAAGGGCCTTCTGCATCGCTACCACCTTCCTAGGCTCAACTATCTGCTCCACATCATAGTTGTCCTTCCCACGTAGCTTCCTCCTCTGTAGGATTGCCTTCTCTTCATCCATTGAAGGGTATCCCATGCTCATTTTCATGAGAAACCTATCCATTTGAGCCTCAGGAAGCGGATATGTCCCTTCCTGTTCTATCGGGTTTTGGGTAGCCATTGTCACGAATGGGGCCGGTAGTTTGTGAGTGATTCCTTCAATGGTTACTTGCTTCTCCTCCATTGCCTCTAGCAATGCGGCCTGCGTCTTTGGAGGGGCTCTGTTTATCTCGTCTGCTAGGAGTATGTTGGTGAACAGAGGTCCGAACCTTGGTCTGAACTCACCAGTCTTCTGGTCGTACATGTACGTCCCGATAATATCAGCAGGAAGAAGGTCAGGAGTGAACTGTACTCTCTTGAACTTGCATCCGAGTGCCTCCGCGAATGTGTTTGACATCAAGGTCTTGGCCAGACCTGGATTGTCCTCGATCAGGATGTTTCCATTTGCTAGGATCCCAATGGCTACCTTTCTGATGTTCTCGGGCTTTCCTATGATGACCTTGGCTACCTCGCTCATCAGGTTGTTAGCATGCCCTGAGACAGATCTAATCAGGTCTTTAGAGCTAGATCCACCACCTTGAGCAATCGTCACACTGAACCCTCTGAGACCAATGCCGATTCCATGACTACTTGAGTGTTAGGTGCCCTTGAACAATCGAGGCTCTGGCCTTATCTTCCCCAGAAGTGGTCATTCTTCCTGTGTATGGCCAATAACTCCTCGTAGACCTCCTCCTCCATAGGCGTCATCTCCAGTTTCCTAAGCTTCCTGGCATGCGATTCCGGAATATCCACTAGTAGGACATCCCCTTCCTCGATCTGTCTACCGACAGTAACACCATCGACTGAGATTGCAACTTCAGCACCCTGCCTAGCCTCCTTGAGGCTTTCTTGCCCAGATCTAATTGACTTTATCCTGCCTACTCGATTTCCGTCCTTCAGCAGTCCTTGACCTATGTGGACCCTCCCAGCCAGAACCCTTACTCCCACAACAGCAGGTTTCGAGACTCTGAAAGTGTGGTCTGGTAGGAGCATGATTCGTCCGGGGTAAACCACGATTTCTCTGCTCTCCTCTTCAAGCTCGTTCTTCCTGGCTTCCACCCATTCCTCTCTCTCCTCTAGGATACGGTAGATGATATCCGAGCCTATGTGCTTGACTCCTGCTTCGGAGGATCCAATCTCCTCTTCTGCTTCCTCTAGAATTTCAGTGCTGAATGCCATGATTATTCTATGAAGAGGATCCGAGGATGCCTCCGCACTTCGTACGTCCCTTCTGCTTACTTTCCCTATCGAAGCCTCTCGGATGGGAACGCCCACTTCTCTCAGCTCTTTTGCAAGGGCCTCAAGACCACCCACTGTATCGGATTTGATACATACTCCCTCTTCGTCCAGCTCAATAGAGAGGTTCGCCTCTTCGTCGGCTGCTGCAATGGCAGCGCTCCGCTCCTCATCCGAATTCACAACCCTGAGAGTAGTCCCTACCAGGACCCCATCCAATGATGGTGCACTAATCTTGACACCTGCTGCAGCATAGGCAGTCTCGGTGTTGTCCCAGCGATCCCCTGCATCTCTCATCTCGCTCATCCCTCTAGGAGAGAATAGCCCTTTCACATGGGTGCTTATTCCTCCTCTGTCGCTGACTAGGACAATCTCATCGCCCTTCCTGATGGAACCCCTGTGTAGGATCAGGTCCAGGGTCTTTCCTAGCCCTCTCTCCTCCTTCATCTCTAGAACTGT
>JAPOKZ010000019.1:0-18506 GCA_029977385.1 Methanobacteriota archaeon | reverse complement strand
ATGCTCGGCTTGTGCCAGCTCCTCCTTACGAACTTCATCTGTCGCAGCAGACTCTTGTTTACTGTTATCTTCTACAGAGACGCTCCCCTCATCCTCGGGACTGTCTTTGCCCCACCAATTGTCAGAACTAGATTCCGGCATTGTTTCTAGCGAGTCGTCGTGCAGTATTAACACCCCATCATCCTGGGTGAATCCAATTCTTTCTAGAAAACTCATCCCTATGAGCCCATCTATATTTCCTAATTCCATTTCAGGAGTTACATAGCAAACAAGATTTCTGACCTCTATATCCCCAATTCTAACCGACTTTACTGGAAAGGTCCAATTATCAGTCTCTGATATAATTCCTCGAACCGATCCCTTCTGACCACTTCTCCAATCAAGGCCAATGCTATCGGCTATCTCGTCAGTTATGCTGACACCACTAGCACCAGTGTCAATATTGAACTTAATCGGACCTCGCCCATTGATGAAACCATCAACGTAATACTTCCCCCAAGGATCACCCTGTTTGATCACAACTTCCCTTCTTAACATGAGCCAACCATCTCAGATGAGCCTAAGAGCGGGATTTGAACCTTGACCCAGAAATTTTCAGACATAGAATTCTTCGCTCGACCTTCTTACAACGCCAGTACGAACTAGTTCATTCAGGTGTGAAAGGGTCTGATCTTCGGCTAGGGCAGGATTGGCCCCAGGTGTGTCAGAATATACTGAACTTGCAATATCCCGGAGCTTCGAGCATCCTGACATCACTGCTTCTAGGACCTTGGCATGTCTGTCCTTTCTGTGCTCTATATACTGAGTAAGTATCCTCTCAGGGTTTGGAATTAGGGGGCCATGTCCTGCGAATAGCGTATGCGGCCTAAGGTCCCTCAGTCTCTCCAGACCAGAGATATAGGCCCCCATGTCACCATCGCTCGATGGGACCAGTATGGTGCCCACCATCGTACAGTTGTCAGCGGCCACGACTCCTGGATTACCAACTAGACAGATTTGTCCAGGGCAATGGCCCGGAGTCTCCAGAACCCTCCAGTCTGCCCTACCACTTGGACCGTCAACGTAGACCACGTCGCCCTCACTTAGCTCCCTAACTTCCTGAATTTCTGGAAGGGCCGACAGGGTCTCCTTGCTCGCCCAAACGGGTGCCTGGTAAATCTGGGAAATCATATCCAAGTCCCCTAGATGGTCTTGATGCCTATGGGTGAAGATAGTACACATGATATCGCTACCATCCCCCCTTATCTCTTCCACCTTTTCCTTCAGCAGCTTGTATCCCTCTTCATCCCTAATTGCTGGGTCTACTATAGCCCTCTTCCCGCCTCTCTCACCTAGAATGAAGCAGTTGGTGTGTGTCGATGGAGGAAGAGTCATGGTTGGAATGAGGATGCACTCCACTCCCGGACCGTACTCGAATCTGTGAGGTCCCGATGGGGGGGCCTCGGCCATCAAATCACAGGCAGCGATAAGGTCCCTGCCTTCCATCGCCTCCAATAGATCTCTGAAGATAGTAAGTATGGGTGGCGGTAGGTGCAGCTGGTTGTTCTCCCAAGCATCGATTATGTCCTCTGGCCTCCACCACTGGAATCTATCGAACTCGCTTCTTCCGGGCGGGAAGGTGGCATCTACTCCTGACTCTCCCAATGCAACATGGAAAAATGTGTTTTGAAATCTAGTCGGAGACTGTGGCGGAGTTACCCTCTCTGTTATGACTTGGCAATCGAACCTTTCAATGGAAATATCTCCAGCCTCTGCTACCTCTAGCCATCCGGATTTGTCCTTACAGACAGTCTCTCTCACTTTGTCACTGACCTCCATGAAACCCCCATTTCCATCCGGGGTTATCCCTATCTCTTCCAGCATCTCCCTCAGGAGGGTGAATACTGACAGCCTGTCACTGGTTCTTTCTGCTAACCACTCTGGATGACTATCCGCTGCCTTTCTATCGACTCTGCTAACTCCTCCCCCCGGAAAGGACCAGAGGTCTGGGAAAGAGGGTAATTCCGGGCTCCTATGCCCAAGCAGGACCTCATGCCCCTCCTCAGAAACCCTACTGAGCATTACTGACGCAGATGGGATGTAAGGACGGGACTCTAATTGGGGAATCTCCACCCCTTCTGGTAACTCATCCACGACCACTCGAGGGGATTCGATGCTTCAACCTCGCTACGATAACGATTGAATATACCTGCTAGCTTTCACAATGCATGGCTATCAGGCCCCCGGAGACTATCGAGGAGGAACTGGAGATAATCTCCCAAGCACTGGAGGCGGGAATAGATCCATTTCCTCCCAAGAAGGAGCCTACTAGATGGGTCAAACTGGCATTAGGCTGGTTCATGATCATCATGATGGTCAGCTGGGTCTCTCAATTTCTGTTCCAGTATGTTTAGTGATGTGGTAGTCCCTCCCGGATTCGAACCAGGGTCATGGCATCCAGAGTGCCATATGATGGACCGCTACACCAAGGGACTGACATGGTACGGACTGGGCCCGGATATTTCAAGAAAACCGAGTAATCAGGATTCGAACTCAAGACCTGAAGCCTGAGTTAACCTTCTCGAGACTATCGGGACTAGGGCGCAGCAGGTCTTCAGTTAGTTCAACCAGCGGAGTTTCGGATAGGCCGAGTGTGTCAGTAGCCGTAGGTACGTTCTCTTCGTAGTAGAGAAGTCCGGTGACGTGCCTTTCTTCCTTCTCGGACTGGTGAATCGCGGTTAGGGCTGAAACTGCATCCGTGTAGTCATGGTCTGCAGCCAGTGTCTCAAGTCTCAGGGTAGAGCCGTCGAAGAGGTTCACCTCCTGGTATTCCCCTTCTGGCACCTCTACCTCCTCAATAGGGGAGAAGTGAGGGATGTAGTCTAGAATATGCAGGACCTCGTCATTGGCCTTGACGTAGTTGTACGACTTGTACGACTCGTCGTTATTGGCGAAGGTCACACAGGGGGAGATTACGTCGATGAAGGCCATCCCCCGGTGGCTCATGGCTGCTCTGATAAGTGCAGTAAGCTGCTTCTTGCTTCCAGAGAATGACCTCGCTACGAAGCTGCAACCGAGATTTATTGCCATTGCACATAGATCGATGGGTGCCTGCTGATTTGCAACTCCCTTCTTCTTCTTGGAACCCTTCTCTACTGTAGCGCTGTACTGTCCCTTGGTAAGGCCGTAAACACCGTTGTTCTCGACTATGTAAACCATGTCTAGGTTCCTCCTTATCGCATGGACGAACTGGCCGATCCCAATACTCGCCGTGTCCCCATCTCCAGAGACTGCGAGGAAGCTCAGATCCTTGTTTACTACGTTGGCTCCTGTGGTGACAGAGGGCATCCTCCCATGGACCGTGTTGAAGCCATGGCTCTTACCTAGGAAGTAAGCAGGGGTCTTCGAAGAACAGCCAATTCCACTCATTTTCGCTATCTTCTCTGGCGGAATTCCATTTTCCCATGCAGCTTGGATAATATTGTTCGAAATCTGGTCATGTCCGCAACCAGGGCAAAGAGAGGACTTGCCTCCGGTGTATTCGGATTTCTCAAGTTCGAGTACGTTCAGCTTCAGCATCATTAGTCCCCCAGAACTTCTAGAATCATATCCGAATACACCCTAGCTCTCGGTGGCATACCATCACTGTAGGAAACGCTGTGTATCTTAGGTATCAACTCAGCGGGGAACTCCTTTCTGATTATGCCGAATAGCTGCCCATCTCGATTGATTTCAAGAACAATCGTCCTATCGTGCCTTCTCACGAAGTCCTCCACATCTGGGTGTAGAGGCAGGGCTCTCACCCTGCATGTGCTGACAGAGAGTCCAGACTCCTCTAGCATATCGTCAATCTCAACTATCGAATTTTCCATTGAACCATAGAAAATCACTCCCAGATCCTTTTCCTCCTCCTCCCTAATCACAGGTGCAGGAAGCTGATCTCTCGCACCATCAATCTTCCTCTTCAGCCTAGCCATGGCATCGTTGTACACCTGGGGGTCTTCAGAGTAAATCCCATCCTCGTCATGGCCAGTTCCTCTGTAGAGAATTGGATCTAGACCGCTTCCTGGTAGAGTTCTGTAGGCTATCCCGTCTCCATCTACGTCACGATATCTCCCATATTCGGGGATTGATTCCATTTCTTCTTGACTCCTCACTACCTTGCCCCTGTCCATGGGGGAATCGGGGTAAGTGAATCCAGACGTCTTCCAGCGGTTCATGCCTAAGTCAAGGTCATTGAATCCGAAAACCATAGTTTGGAACCTCTCGGCATAGTCGAAAACTCGCCACCCGAACTCGAAGCACTCATCGACAGTCCCTGGGATTAGAACGATGTGTTGTGTATCTCCATGACTAGCCTCGTACAGCATCGAGAGATCACCTTGCTGTGTTCTAGTAGGCAAGCCAGTGGAAGGTCCAACCCTATTCACGTCCCATATCACCCCGGGAACTTCGGAGAAGTAGAACAACCCAATGAACTCAGACATCAGAGATATCCCCGGACCGCTAGTGCAGGTCATACCCCTGCCCCCTGCCCATCCGGCTCCTAGCACCATACCAGCTGCTGCTAGCTCATCCTCGGCTTGTATCACTGCACAAGTGCTACCCCCATCACCGTCACTTCGAAGCTCCGGAAGCCAATTGATTACCGATTCAGCCAGTGATGAAGAGGGAGTTATCGGATACCAGGAGAGCATGCTCACTCCCCCATATATCGAACCTAGGGCGATGGCCTCGTTACCCTCTATCAGGAATGTGTCGGGATCCTTTTCCCTCGACTCTACACTGAACTGACAATCGAAATCCCAGTTCTCATTAGCATATTCTCTTCCCTCGGATATAGCCTGGATATTGAGCTCGACTGCCTTCTCCTTTCCCTTGAATTGAGCGTTAACCGCCTTTTCGATCGCGTCGACCTCTATGCCAAGGAGATGTGCTACAGCACCTACATAGTACATATTTGCAATTAGCCTACCTAGCTTTGGGTTTATCTTCCTCGCCATCTTTGTCATTGGCATTCCCAGTAGTACGCAATCGTCTCTATCAACAGGCATTTTCACATCCTCGTTATAGACCACTATCGTGCCCGGATCAAGAGCTTCTAGGTCCTTGATCCAAGTATCCTTGTTCATAAGAATCTGAATGTTGGTCCCATCACCGGGAGCCTGATACCCCCTATCGCTAGCTCTGATAATGAACCATGTCGGCAAACCCGAGATATTACTTGGGAAGAGGTTCTTCCCACTTACGGGGACTCCCATCTCGAACATTGAATGTAGAATAATGAGATTGGATGATTGCGAACCCGTCCCGTTGGCGGTTGCGACGTTTACTACGAAATCATTGACGATTTTTTCCATTGTTCTCTTGGTCCCCAGTGCTCTCACTAAACGGCTACTCGCAGCGTCTCGGCTATGACTCTGGGTATTATGCGTTACCATGAAAGAATCAACCAATTTGGTGCGGAAGATCTTCCGCTGGAGTTTTCAATGAGAGGGTTTTCGCCGGCTCGTGCCTATTCCATCGGAACTACAGAGAGCTTGGGACAACGCAGCTGATTTGATAGAGGAAAAGAAAGACCCGGAAGCCGCTCTCGATGCATTGAGGTCCGCATGGGGGAGTATAGAAAATGAGACTCAGAGGGCTAAGACTCTGGCATTGGCCGGAGATGCAGGGACCGAACTGGGACTGATAGATGACAAGAATCAGAAGTCCCATTGGCAGAAGGCTTATCGAAACTACAACAATTCTCTCTCAATTGACTCGAAGAATAAGGAAACACGCAGGAAGATGAACAAACTGGCATCAATGATGGATGAGAAGTCAATATCCCTTGGGCTCGGGCTCCAGTTGTTCGACCAGGGAAACCCCACTCCTCTAGGTTTGCTCGTAATGGTCCTCTCTCTCGCCGCATTCCTGGTATCTGTCAAACTAATCTCCGAATTCTTTGAGGATTCCCAAAACCCAATGGTCTCGATGGAGGTGCAGTATGTCCAGAACGGGCAGTCCATCACTGGCGAAATTCAGATCGAATTGTATGAGGATGAGGCACCGTTGCACGTCGAGAGCTTCTTGGCACACGTGAGGAGCGGTGCTTATGTTGGCATAGAGTTCCATAGAGTGATTTCCGAATTCATGATTCAGGGCGGGGACATCGAGAGTATGGGCGGGTCAGGAGGATACGCCGCATATTACTATGGTTGGTGCAACGGCGAGCAGATGCCCGAGTCACGATGTCCCGACAAGACGGACTACACGATACCACAAGAACACGAGAACGGTCTGAGGCACACTGTTGGAGCACTAGCTGCTGCTCACTCCGGTGTAAACACAGACGGAAGCCAATTCTACATCGTCCCCAGCGATGGTTGCGGAGAAATCGACTCGGACGGTGACGGAGTTGCGAATGCTTGTCACCTTGATTGGGAGGTCGGAAAGGATTGCAGCAGTAAATCCTGTCATACAGTGTATGGTTACGTAACCGACGGACAGAACCACGTCGACGCTATCAGCAAGGTGGAAACAAACTCCAATCGACCAGTGGACCCAGTCAGAATCCTATCTGCTAGCGTAATTAACTGATTCACTTCACCTAGTGAACTTCATGTACTCATGACTATCGGTATCGTTTGGTGAGTTAATGGGGGGTGACAATCCATTCGGTGCCAAGTCGGAGTTCGAGAAGTCCGATGGCTCGATGGCCAGATTCGTCGATCTGCATTCCCTTGAGGAAGAAGGGTTGTGCAAACTGGACGAAATCCCATTCTCCATCCGGATTCTTCTCGAGTCCGCACTGAGAAGGTGCGATGGGTTCCTCGTGAACAAGGAAGACGTCAGAAGAATAGCCTCATGGTCTCCAGAAATGAAGCAAGAAGAGATTCCATTCAGTCCAAGTAGGGTTATTCTACAGGATTTCACCGGTGTGCCTGCAATAGTAGATATCGCCGCACTCAGGGATGCAATGAAGGATCTAGGAGGGGATCCGGCGAAGGTCAATCCCCAAGTTCCCGTTGACCTTGTAATCGATCACTCCGTTCAAGTGGATGTCTCGGGACTATTCCCGGATGCCCGAGAGCGTAACCTCGAAATAGAGTATGAAAGGAACTCAGAGAGGTACAAGTTTCTGAAATGGGGACAATTGAGTCTTGATAACTTCAGAGCGGTGCCTCCCGGGCGGGGGATCGTGCATCAGGTAAATCTCGAGTGGATCGCCAGCGTAGCTCGCGAAGAAGATGGGACTTGGATCCCAGACTCCCTTGTGGGAACAGACTCACACACTACAATGATCAATGGACTGGGAGTTCTCGGCTGGGGAGTCGGTGGAATAGAGGCAGAGGCTGTGATGCTAGGACAACCTATCTACATGCTACTACCAGAGGTTGTAGGTTTCGAACTAATTGGAGAACTACAACCAGGGGTTACGGCGACTGATATGACCCTGAGAATAGTAGAAATGCTTCGAGAGCATGGTTGTGTCGGGAAATTCGTTGAGTTCCACGGTCATGGACTTTCTAGCCTTAGTCTTCCGGACAGAGCAACTATAGCAAATATGGCCCCTGAGTATGGGGCTACGTGCGGGTTCTTCCCTGTCGACCAGACCACTCTCGACTACATGATTCTCTCAGGTAGAGATTCTGATCACGTAGAGGACGTGAAGAGATTCATGTCCGCTCAGGGACTATTCTATGATCAATCATCGGCGACCCCCAAATTCACATCAAGCCTCGAATTGGACCTGGCTACCGTAGAACCCTCACTTTCGGGGCCAAAGAGACCTCAGGACAGAGTCTCCCTATCAGAAATGAAGACCCACTGGAGAACCAGTCTAAACGCAGAGATGGGCCATCAGGGCCACGGTATTGACCCTAGTAGAAACTCCGACTCGTCCCCCATTGAGGGCAGAGGATCTGACTTGAAACATGGAGATGTGGTCATCGCAGCCATTACTAGCTGCACCAACACGAGTAATCCAAGCGTTATGATCGCCGCAGGATTGGTAGCTAGGAATGCCAGATCTAGAGGATTAAAGATCAAGCCTTGGGTTAAGCCAAGTCTAGCCCCTGGCAGCCGAGTCGTTACTGAGTACTACGATGCATCGGGTCTTTCCGATGACCTCGATTCTCTGGGGTTCAGCGTAGTTGGCTACGGGTGCACTACTTGCATAGGAAACTCCGGCCCCCTCGACCCGGAGATAGAGGCAGCAGTCGATGATGGAGATTTAGTCGTGGGAAGCGTCCTCTCCGGAAATAGGAATTTCGAAGGAAGGATTCACCAGAAGATAAAGGCAAACTACCTTGCTAGTCCACCTTTGGTAGTGGCGTACGCTCTAGCGGGAACCTTGGACATAGACTTCAGCAAGGAACCCCTGGGCATGGATGGTGCCGGAGAGCCTGTAATGCTGGCAGACATCTGGCCCAGTGATGATGAGATCCGCAGAACCGTGGAAGATGCCATTGGTCCGGAGATGTTCATCAGACGATACTCAGACATTCTCAGTGAGCCCAGATGGGACTCGATTCCTAGTGAAGCAAGCGAACTTTTCCCCTGGGACGAGGATTCCACGTACGTACGACTACCTTCTTTCTTCCAAGGAATCGAACCCGAACCATCTCCTATCGAACCTATAGAGGATGCCAGGGTCTTAGTGAAGGTCGGTGACTCGGTTACTACCGATCACATCAGTCCGGCGGGGGCCTTCCCCAGCAGCGGTCCAGCGGGAAAGTACCTCATGAGTAAGGGAGTCGAACCTCGAGACTTCAATTCATTCGGGAGTCGCAGGGGAAATCATGAGGTAATGGTAAGGGGCACATTCGCCAATATACGGATGAGGAACCAGACTGCACCCGGAACAGAGGGCGGACTCACGAAACACTTCCCAACACAAGAGATCGTTTCAATCCACGAAGCTAGTGAGAGGTACCAATCCGACTCCACACAGTTAGTGGTATTGGCAGGCTCTCAGTATGGCTCCGGAAGCAGTAGGGACTGGGCTGCAAAGGGCACCTTCCTGCTAGGTGTCAGGGCTGTTATAGCTAAGTCATACGAGAGAATCCATAGATCTAACTTGGTTGGGATGGGGGTTCTTCCACTCGCATTCGATGATGGGGAAGATGCCGATTCATTGGATCTAGACGGTACCGAGCTCTACAGCATCCCCGCATCCGGTGACCTCGAGCCATTCTCTGAGATTATTGTAACGGCGAAGAAGGATGATGGGACAGAAATTAATTTCTCCGCTGTAGTAAGATTGGAGACGCCCGTCGAGGTGGAGTACTACAGAAACGGGGGAATACTACAAACGGTTCTCAGGAATCTTGCAAAAGATTGAATTCACTCACTATAAGCATCGGGGTAATAGAATGACAGATGATGAATCCGAATCTGAAAATGGACTACCCGGGCCGACCCCCGATCCATCAAGAATCCCCTCCATAGTCAGGAAGGTTGGTGATCTGAACCTCGCATCCAAGGCCGAAGAGCACGGAATCTCGAAGAAGACAAAGCCTGATATCAGGGGCATCATGGAGTTCTTGGACGAGATAGAGGATCCTGAACCGCTCAGCAACAATCTGTCCGGCGACCCCATGGCTGAGTCTTGGCTTCAAATCCTTCTTACCCTAATCGTAAGAGAGCATGGTCACTCATCGTTGGATGTGGGGACAATAGAACTCCTCGTGGGAGAGAGAATGAACAGAGAGAGAATCGATCTAGAGATCTTCCTTGACAGACTATGGCTCATGGGCAGACTAGAGAAGGTCTATGGCGGCGAAGAAGTCAGTTATTCGCCCAATCCAAGCTGGCTAGAGATGAAGTAATTCCACGTCATTCTCTCATGCATCAAAAAAACACGTCTCGGTAATGCATAAGAGTGGCCGGAAAGTCCGAACTACCATGATGAACGTAAGTATGAATGGAAACCGTAAGCATGGAAGCGGCAGTAGGGCAGTAGGACTGGTGTTCCTGATGCTAACCTCGCTCTTCGTCTCTGCAGTGCCTTATGCTTCTGCTTCCCACACTACTCAATACGCAGTTCAGAGAGATCCTCTTTACATCACGATTGGTGATTTGGACTGCGATGGAGATAATGACATTGGCTCAGGTAGCGGATTTGGGCACTTCATTAGCTTCCTCTACAACGATGGAAATGGCGGTTTCGCAGACAGACAGGATGTTCAGATATCCAATAACGACTCTTACAGAGCAGGATTCAGAGATGTCGCCGACGGTAATCGCGTGGAGATAGCCGATGTCGACGGTGACGATGTTAACGACATCATCTACTACCAGCAGAATGTTAGATTCGTGGGTGAATCTTTCGTCAGACCTGCTAACCTCACAGTCCTCAAGGGCGAGTGCGACAAGAGAGTCAACGAATGGGAGGAAATGTTCGAAACAATCACCGTAATCAACCCATATCTCGCTGATTTCGATGTAGGAGACATCAATGGCGACGGTAACATGGATGTGGCATTCTCATCGACCGACTCAACCTTCGCGAATCAGTTCATCCAGATCTACAAGGGGCCGGACTACAGCCTCCCCTCCAATCAACACGCTCCCATCTCGGTCCCTCTCACTAGCGGTTACTACCAGTATCTCAAGCTAGGTAATTGGAACGAGGACCTCTTGGAGAACCCACTAACTGGAGAACCAGTTCCAGGAGAGTGCGAGGATCTGGACATCTGGCTTCTCAGGACCCCACCATACAACGCAGGTGTAGGATACTCTGCAGGGACCTATGACAACGTGACTGTGCTCGAGTACGATTGCGTTACCGGACAGTTCCCCAATCCAATGGACCCAACTGGCTCGGGGACCATCCACGAGTTCCAACTCGATGCGGAGCACGACTACCCGATGTACGGATTCGATATAGCGGACTCAAACCCTGATGACGACGTCAATGAGATAGATATCATTGCAGCAGTAGATGGCATCACAGGCAACGTGTCCTACGCAACCAAGACATCCTCGGGATGGAACAAGCAGAACTACGTCGGCTTCGGGGACTTCCTCGGTGCGTCTGTAACCATTGCAGACGTTAACCAGGACGGGGAGCTGGACTTCTTCGTTCCGACATCACTGACCCTCTTGGATACCCAGGAGTCAACGGTTCAGAATCAGACGTTCCTCCTGAGGCCCAACCTCAGGGCACTTAACACCGTGCAGATCCTACTAGCAGATCCGGATACTGATGGCTACCTGCCACCTCTCTCCTTCGATGTAGGAAGGAGGCCGACGATGGCCATGCCAGGGCAGCTCCAAGGAGGAGAAAACAGCGCACTAGAGGTTGTGATAGGTCAGGAGGACTACACATACAGATTCTCGAACAACGCCATGTGGTTGGATACCCAGGGGTATGCTGGTCAGGGCGATTACCTATCCGTACTAGTTCTGGACAACTACGATCTCGGAATAACCAGGGTGGACATTGAACCTTCCGTCACCGACCCCGCAACATTCCAGAGCATCGTCGGTGAGGGTAATCGATGGGTCAACGTCACCGTGAAGAACACCGGCCTGATGCCAATCTCGGATGGAAGCTTCGACGTCGACCTCGAGGTCAGGGAGGTACTTGGCGGAACCGACACGGTCGTCTACTTCAACGACTTCGAGACCGACTCGCCTAACATCAACTCTGGAGGAGCGACCCTAAACAGATACTCATACACGGGAGAATACGAGATCGGAAACTCCTCATGGCACATAGACGAGGATCGGTATTGGATTAGTCAAGACTACGATGAGTACGATGTCGTCCACTACAACAACAGCGACTACCAGTGCATGCCAAACGGGACCGACACCTGCCTCGCCGCGGATGGCAACCCGGAGGAAAACAACGAATCCTGGGACGGGCCCGTTGCATACCCGTACTGGGAGGCAGAGACCAATCCAACGAACTACTTCTGGTCTGGAGTAACTCACACATACGAGTTCGACGACGGTAACTCCACTGAGGACACCGGGTACTACAACCACATGGACGAGGCTCTGATATTGGAGGGAATCGACCTATCTGGTGCCGATGCAGCATTCTTGGACATGGATGCGATATGCAGTGCGGGCTTCTTCGAACTCTTCTTGGCGGAGCCATACGACGTCATCGAGAGATGGCTGTACGAGGACTCCTGCAGCATCGAGGTCTGGAGCGATGGTAGTGGATGGGAGACCGTTTGGAGATTCGGAGGATGGGACAACGAGAGGAAGTACAAAATCGAGGAGAGGGTCTCGAGCGCACCCGACCCCGAGTACAACGATTACAATGCGAACTTCTTCGGAGATTGGCACTCCACAATGTGGAACAACTACACTGAATCTGGCGGCATAAGAGACTCTTGCGCGCTCCTCTACGGGTGTTGGGAGGACGGCGGCCAAGATCAGATGGCGGACTCGATCGACCTAACGCCATACGCAGGACAGACAATTGACATCAGATTCCGCTTCAGGAGCGGCTTGGAGGGAACTGCAGGCCCCGAAGGATCTCTAGACTACTCAGGATTGGATGGATTCGCAGTTGACAATATTTCCATCAGGACTAGGGATGTAAATTTCGGTGCCTCAACAATAGAGAGCCAACAGCTTGAGAATCTCGATCTACTGGCCGGGGAGTCCCTACAGGTCCAACTGACTGCCGACTTCGTGGACAACACCACCTACTACATCTCGACCGTTCTTTCTAACTTCGACTTGGGATCGGGCCAACCAGACCAAGATAGCACCAATGACGAGACTAGGTTCCAGCTAACGGTTAGGAACCTATACGATCCAGGACTATTCGAGGAGCCATGGCTCAACCTTCTCAATGGGGAAAGGTACGCATCCGGAGAGATGCCCATCACTGTAGGTGTGCAGAACTGGGGCAACACGTTCGTTGACTTCGACGTCGAGGCGAAGGTTCGGAATGCTCTACCGGAACTGATTGCAGTGGAGGATTTCTCATCCGATTCCGGAGCAGGACTATCGATTTGGAGTGATGACGAAGATTGCGAGCCTGACGAGGAGGACTGCGAAGAGAACGGTACTAGATTGGATGACAGCACAGAGCCGAACAACATGCTACCTCAAAATCAAGGGGTGTTCAAGAACCAAGCATATTGGCTAGGTCACCCTTCGGATGGCTACGGAGACAGTTGGAACGAGACCCTGACACTCGAGCCTATTGAACTCACAGACAGCGGAGCGGACTTCACGTTCCTTACCTTCGACTACTTCGCCGAGGGGGACCACGTCTCTGACAGGAATGGAAACGTCCAAGCAGTCCGAGACTTCTCCTTCTTGGAGGTAACTTGGGTCAAGGATGGGGAGGTTTTCGATGGAACCATCTATGGAAGCTGGACCGACTTGAACGACAACGGTCTGAGGTATGCGTTCAACCCCTATACCGAGACCGTCTACAACTACTGCGAGGACTTCGACCAGAACGGCCTCTACGAAGAGGTCGAGTATGCCGGGGACCACTCTGGTGGCATCGGTGAAGACGGCTTCGTCACATGGTTCGACTCTGACAACCTTGTGAACACCGCTAGAATAGACCTGACCCATGTCCATCTCCTGAACCAGACCGCCGAGGACTCGATAGCATGGACAGACGAGTGCACATCGCTGGCCGGATCGGAGGTCACATTCACCTGGAGGTTCTACTCCAATGACGATGGAGTCAATGGAAATGCAGGATACGCCGGGTTCGGAATAGACAACATCAGGGTGGACGACTACACCTTCAACGACGATGGCACATACATCGAGACAGTAACCGGAATGGATGCTGCTCAGAAGAGAGTCGTTGAGATGGGGGTCCATGACTTCGAAAGCGGACTCTACAGGATAGACCTCATGACCATCTACAACAACACAGATAACAGTACGAATTGGTTCGACAAGCCAGAGATCAGTCAGGCGAACAACGTTTCTACCATCCTGTTTGAGATCGCCAACGCTGACATCACGCTACTTCAACCAGATGTTCTCGACTGCGTCGTCGATGCGGTCTACTCGTGCGTATACTCTACCAACCCACAGGGCCAGCAGTCGCATAACTTCGCTGTCCCTATGCTCAATGGTGTTATCGAGGGAATCTACGAGGTGACGATGAAGATAGTGGACGAGGACACGGGGCAGACCGTTTTCGAGCAGACATCCGATAACGGGCCTTTCGTACTGGACCCGCACCAGAGGTGGCAGGCTAACTGGACTTCTCCATACGACTTGTGGTTCGACTCACATACTTACAACATCAGTTTCCAAGCGACATTGATTGAGACTTCCGAGGAATCCGGAAATGAGAGGTACTTCTCCATAGAGTTCCTAGACAACATAGACGTTGCAATCCTCTCAAACCCCACTGACCAGAACAGGCTACAGAGGGTTAAGCAGGACCTATCCTCAATGAATAAGACATACACTCAGCTAGAGGTTGAGGACTGGGACGTTTACGGAATGGAGGACTGGCTAGAGCACTATTCCAAGGTCCTGCTTCCTTGGCAGACCGATTACAGCGTCGAGTATGGCGACTACTACGAACTTCTGGGCACCCCCAATCCCGATAATGCAGACATCACCCTTACTGAGACTCTAATCGAGTTCATGAGGGAAGGAGGGACTCTCCAGGTACACCTGGGACCATACTACTCTGACTACGACGACATACAGAACCCGAATTCTCCAGACAGGCTGCCCTTCGGGATGAACGTAGTAATGAGGGACCACCATAACGACACCGTGGATCACAGGGTCCTCTCAGAGAACGTGAGTCTGATTGATCCCTACCACCCCCTTATGTCCGGAATCAACCCATCTTCCCTTTCCGGAATAAACGGCGGGACACACGTGGCACTATCGGCCCTAGACCTGAACCAGGTCAAGTCCGAAAACATCCCGCAGGTCTGTAGCGATGGAGCCCCGGGTGGGACTGAAGGTGGAAAGATAAGCGACGGAGGAACATTCCACACGATCATCCGAGACTCAGAGAATCCCAGTCAGGCACTGCTATCCACTTGTAACGTTCAACAGGGTGGGATGATCATCACGACAATTGATGTAGAGAATCCTGCTGTGTCACAGCCATTCGGGGATCCAAACTTCGCTATGCTGTCTAATCTTCTTGACTTCCATCTGACTCCATACCCCGATGGATTCGAAATAGCCGGAGAGGGCTTCGAACTAACCATTGACGGAGCAGTCCAGTCTATCGACGTACTATCTGGAGCCTATGCCCGGAAGGCCATCAAGAGTTCTGCAGAGCTTCAGTTCGGCTTTGAGACGGACGTTCCAGGGATTCATGCAGACTGGCTGATTGAGTCTGCAAACGGTGAGACAGTCACTGGCTGGGACGGGCAGCCTCTGGGAAGCGACAACAATCACGTACACAGCCCGAACTCTTCAGAGCCGGCAACTGCCACATTCTGCGTCCTAGACGAGAATGCAGAACTAGGATGCAAGATAGATGCAGAGTGGAGAATCTGGTTGTTCCTTCACGACTCCTATGGGAACACGCGGATTACCAATATCTCGGTTTACACGAACGACATCAACGCTGACAGTACTCCGCCAGAAGCCCACATCGAGATTGTGGAGGATTCATCTTTCACAGAATTCGTGGAGTTCATTGGATACCAGCAAACCCCAACAGGAAAGCAGGACGAAAACGGCAACTGGATCATGGTCGACTCTCCCAAGTACAGAGTCAGACTATCAGACACCGGAGATACCAGCATTAGATTCTCATCGGCAAACAGTAGTGACATCGGGACCGGAATTGGCAAGTTCACTTGGTCAGTCAACGGTGACGGCGACAACGTACAATCGTACGAGTTGCCAGGTAGCCAAGTCGAGTGGACATACACATTCAGGAATCTGACTGCAGGTGAGAACACAATAATGGTCGAGCTGACCGTCTACGATAAGAGGGACCAGCGGAACGAGGAACCGACCAGAGTCTTCTTCGAGGTAGTGGGTGAGATGTTCGGTGATGCAGCCCCAGAGGTTCAGTTCGATAGCATCGCAACTGCAGATGGCGAGTCATTCAACGGTTTGGAGTCTGATATAATCAACATCACTGGCACTGTTGTCGATAACGACGCAAGCGCGGACTGCGATGTAAAGGTGGAAGCCTCATTGGATGACCTGACGATATTCGACAAGAGCGATGGAATCAAGACAGCCCAGAAGGCGTTGGGTAGGTTCGATTGGCAGGAAGGGCTATGTGATGGGGATCAGTACTTCCTAACACTCAACATCTCCCATAAATATCTGGAGACAGAAGGGAACGTGGGAGTCATCCACATCAGGCTCACAGAGGGTGCTTACGTCGTTGACGATCAGATCACTCTGTATACAGTCCCCAGATCTAACGAGGAGCAGGGCGGGGGCCAGCAAGGTGGTCAGGACACTTCCACACTGATGTTCGCCGGAATCGGGGCCCTCGTGCTCATTGCAGTTCTGGGAATCACAATGATGTTCATGAGAGGTCGTGGTGGATCTGACCAGGAGGACTCAGTGGAGTCATTCGGAGGTGTTGAGCAGATGGATCCAGTCGAGGCTTACGTACAGCAGCTGGTGGCACAGGGGTATGACGAGCAGATGGCCCGCCAGTACGCAACACAATACTATGCCCAGTACTACTCGCAGCAGAACAAGGGCGGCGGCGGCTGATCAGAGTTCAGGTACCGAAGGCTTCCACTTCCGTGGAAGGTCCTCTCCCGAATCTTCGATTAGTCCCAGCCTCTCTTGGAATGCAGGGGTTCTCTTCTCTATCACGTAAGTGTAGAGCTTGGAGCCCCTAATATCATCGGGTACGCAGACCTTTCCGCTAGAGCTCTCCATGTCTATGGCCCTGTTTAGGAAAGACTCCGGACGATTCAGTTTCAGCAAGAGCCTTCTGGAGAGGTTAATCACCACGAAGTACAGCGCGACAATAAGCAGCATCACGATCACAGTACTATATGGGATTCCTGCGAACATATACGATGCTAATGATCCCAACAAGAACACTATCGGCATAACGAACATCAGCAGGAAGTAAGTCTCTGTGAGTGGCTTCTTTTTCCTCATTCTGCTGATTAGCCCCCATGATTCATCCTTGGAGTTCTGCGGCTCGAAAGACAACTCTTCTTCCATCGAACTCTGCTCCTCGTAGATTATTCTGAGCCTCTTTGCCCTACCCTCGAGAGATTTACTGGGCTGTCTTTCCACCATTTTATCGAGGACATCCAGATATTCTCCAGCTTGTTCGAAGCAACCCATCCTGATGAGAATAGAAATCTGCTCGAAGTAGGGAAGAACATCACTCGGAGAAACACTCTTCCTCTGCTCCCACCATTTCAGCCCCTGTTCCAGCATTCCCAAGTGAGCAACCATGATTTCTCCTCCAACCCTCCATGCCTGCTCATTGTTCGGATCTAGTTCTACAGCCTTCCTACTTGCGTTCATCGACTTGGATGCCTGGATCACGTTAGGCATCTGTTGCTTTCCTCTAGCATCTATTGGTAGCACCCACTGAGCGATAGCAAACCAAGCGTCTGCATGACTCTCGTCAATGGAAACTACTTCTTCCGCCAGAGATAGAGCAGTTGCCCTATCTCCTTCCTCATTGGCTTCGATGGCATCTAGCCAGATCATCTCGGCACTCTTCGCCACGGAGTGCCCAGAATATTCCTGATGAAGAATGCTCGGGTCAGGCTAACGCCTCTTGCCTCTGCTCTCACCACTGCCCCCTCTCCTTCTGCTGGGGCCATGTGGCCTTCGTCCTGATCTACCAGAAGACCTTTGATTCCCTTTACCCCCTCTTCTACGCGGGTCGCCCCCTCTTCCAGAATGGCCTCCCTTCTTGTTATCCCTCGAATCGCGCCTTCCTCGACCTCCAGAATGGCCTCCCTTCTTGTTATCCCTCGAATCGCGCCTTCCTCGACCAAAAGTTCCCCTACGACCGCCCTTACGAGAATTCTCTCTAGGCGCTATTTCGACTGGTGATCCTACCGATGCTCTGCCGTCTATTCCATCGTAAAGAGGATGAACGTGAATTAGTGCTGACCCAATAGGACCTAGTACAGTATCCACCTTTCCCAATATCTTCCCACCTCTGACTCTCAATCTTGCACCTAGACGTGGAGGCCTTCCTTCGAAGGAAATCAGCAGACCCCCCTCATGAGACTCACGATCAACTCTTCCGGAGAAACTCATTCTAGGGACCTCCTTCTCAAGAAAATAGCCATGGAGAAAGCGATCACCATTGATGGGATACCAGAAGCTGGGAGTGTACTTTCAACAGAATCTCCTGTGGAGGGTCCCGTCAAATCTGATAACTCAATATTTGAGGTGTCTATAGATGTCTGAATGGTGGTGCATTTCCCAGACTGATCACACCCGGCGATTTCTACATCAATTACTCCGTGGGCATACTCCCCCCCCAATTCGAGAGGCGTTAGATCCACCCATCCAGTCTCCCATGTATTTCCTGTAACCTCGATTTCGTGAATAGTGTCCGATATTACGATTGTGAAAGTCACTTCCTCTCCGTCTGGATCGCT
>JAPOKZ010000176.1:0-1113 GCA_029977385.1 Methanobacteriota archaeon | reverse complement strand
GTCCCTGACCCACCATCCGATTTCGAGTCACTTTTCACCTCAACATCCCCCAATATCACTCTGTCCGCTGAAATCTCTATGCTCCCGGCAGGCTTAACACCCTTGACCGAACTCGTTGTCACTTCTCCCTTCTCCAGTCGAAACTCCGACTCCTCTCCAACTCCATCCACAATAACCGATCCCGCCGCACCTGTGGAGTTGGCCTGACTCCCAATATGGCCATCCTTCATCTCCAACTCATTCACTCTCAACCGGACTTCTCCCGCATCTCCCTTGGTCGATGAACTCCCTAAAATCCTGCCTCCTCCTTCCAACAATAGCTTGTCCGTTTCCAACAGAATAGACCCTGCATCACCCTCTCCACTCGGCTTGGTCTCCACAAAAATCCCTGCTTTTCTTTTAAGCTCAATGGTCTTGGCTTTAACATCTATGCTGCCCCCTGTTCCGGTCGCATAGCTCGTGTTGTATCCCTGCTGCCCACTAACCGAACTGGAGATCCGGGAATGTTCTCCGAACAAGTACATCTCTTCCGTATTAATCGTTATCGATCCGGCATCCCCGCCAGCCTGGGTATCGGCTGCAACAACCGCTCCCTTCTCAAGGTTTATCTTCCCTGCATCAATCTCAATTACCCCTCCTTTTCCAGAACTAACCGTTGTAGCCCTTATCTGTGGCAAATCTGCTAAAAGAAAACTTCCATCCCAATCACTTTGACCAACATCTGACCCATCCATATCCAACTCTCCAACTTTGATCTCAATCGAGCCCCCATCACCGTCTCCCCTTGCATCTGCCAAAATCGCCGCTCCTGCTCTACTCAATAATTTATTCGCCTCAATTTTAATCTTACCTCCACTGCCTCCGGCTTTAGACTGTGACGCAATCATACCCTCACTTCCACTTGGCACCTTTTTGTCAGGCCGACTCAGACTTTGTATGCCTTCTATCTCGATGGAATCAGTCAGTCTAAGTTCAATCAATCCACCACTGCCCGACCCTTCTGTATTGCTCTCTACCCGCCCCCCAACCAGAGCAAGCCCACCTCCCTTCATCAAAATACTCCCCCCCGCCCCGGATCCTTCCGTGTTAGCAACAACCGAACCTCCTTTACCT
>JAPOKZ010000174.1:0-1116 GCA_029977385.1 Methanobacteriota archaeon | reverse complement strand
CGACGTTCTGAACCAAGTTCACGTGCCACTTTAATCGGCGAACAGCCGAACCCTTGGGACCTTCTCCAGCCCCAGGATGTGATGAGCCGACATCGAGGTGCCAAACAACCCCGTCGATATGGACTCTTGGGGGTTATCAGCCTGTTATCCCCGGCGTACCTTTTATCCGTTGAGCGATGGCCCTTCCACGAGGGACCACCGGATCACTATGACCGACTTTCGTCTCTGCTCGACTTGTCTGTCTCGCAGTCAGGCAGGCTTATGCCATTGCACTCGACGACCGATTTCCGACCGGTCTGAGCCCACCATCGCGCGCCTCCGTTACTCTTTGGGAGGCGACCGCCCCAGTCAAACTGCCTACCATGCATTGTCCCGGGCCCGGATGACGGGTCTCGGTTAGACATCCATGACGATAAGGGTGGTATTTCAAGGATGGCTCCACACGAGCTGGCGCCCATGCTTCAAAGCCTACCACCTATCCTACACATGCCGACACGAATGCCAATGCAAAGTTACAGTAAAGGTGCACGGGGTCTTTCCGTCTGACCGCAGGAACCCCGCATCTTCACGGGGAATTCAATTTCACTGAGCTGACGTTGGAGACAGCGGGGAAGTCATTACGCCATTCGTGCAGGTCGGAACTTACCCGACAAGGAATTTCGCTACCTTAGGACCGTTATATTTACGGCCGCCGTTTACCGGGGCTTCAATTCAGAGCTTGCACTCCTCCTCTTAACCTTCCGGCACCGGGCAGGCGTCAGACCCTATACGTCATCTTACGATTTCGCAGAGCCCTGTGTTTTTGATAAACAGTTGCCACCCCCTGGTCTGTGCCCCTCCCGCCCGCTTGCGCGAACGGAAGGCCTCCTTATTCCGAAGTTACGGAGGTAAATTGCCGAGTTCCTTCAACGTCATTCTCTCAAGCGCCTTGGTATACTCTACCAGTCCACCTGTGTCGGTTTCGGGTACGGTCTCATGTGGGAGCTATTTCCTGGAACCTCCAGGCCGCCAAGCCAATCCAATAAGCCCAGACAACTTTCGACATCCGTCACTACCCACTGGCCCACGAATATTAACGTGGTTCCCATCGACTACGCATTTCTGCCTCGCCTTAGG
>JAPOKZ010000132.1:0-1754 GCA_029977385.1 Methanobacteriota archaeon | reverse complement strand
CCCCAAAACCCCAAAACCCCAAAGATGTGAAATATGAATTAAAGTGTGGCTAAATGACGTTGAATTGATGCGAAAATAAGCCTCAAAAGTTTGATTGAAATTTGATCAACCCTTTTAAATCAAAATCAACGGATCAATTCAGCAAAAGAGCTCAGAATACAGGCACCCTTCTCCATGCTGCAGCAGAGGAGCTACCTGGTCATCTGCCGCCAGACTCGGCACTCCTCCTCGGGCTACCTGCCCCAACAAGCCCCTGGGGTGCCAGGCCCAGCAAGGGAGCGGAAGGTCTGACGTTCGTGCGATGCCCAAGAGGGTGGCGGTGATCGAATATGTCGAATTCCTGCCGGGAATACCGAAACCGTGCGCAAGGGCCCCCAGGCAGCCCTGGCAGAAGCAGAGAAAGTCCGAGCGCTCACGCCTCGCCCAGGAGGGGCCTCTAAGGCGTCAGGCGGCCAGTTTTGTGAGATCGGCGCCTACCTCCGAGAAAAGGTCTTCGCAGTCCCTCAAAATTGGCATCAATTTGAAAAAAGAATTCCTGAGAAATTAAATCGAAATCAAGGACAAGATTATAAAGCAGCGCCGAGGACCAGAGCCGGAGAGGCAGGGCACGAGACCACTCGGAGAGGCTACCTGACCTGCCTGAGAGGGTGCAGAGAGACCGGCAGCCCTTGGCGTTGCCCAGGGAGCCCGAGGAGGACATTTTAGGAGGGGTGATTGCAGACCCCACAAAATCAATCAAATTCAGAGATTATCGAGATCAGCCAAATCATCGGCAGGAAGATGGGCCCAGGGCAGCCAACGAGGGGACAGGGGAAGCCCCGCCGCTCTCGCCATCCGTCAGGGGCCGGGGGACCCTCTCGTGGACGGAGGAGGGCTGAGAGGCCCTAGCGCCGGAGAACCTGCGTCCCGATTGGGATTGGAGTGTTTTCCAGTACTTAGAGAAATTTGCGATTTAATTGAATTAAACGAATAAATTTGATCGCAACTCTTACAGATCACAGATTTGACATATGTATGAGAGAATAACTCAGAATCAAGTCGAATTTGAGAAATCAAAATTGACGGCGGCGAAGGTGAATAAAGATGTAAAGCCTTCGTTGAACATGATCCTGGGCGAAATCTCGTACACAATAATCTTTTTTATGACAACGAGCCCCTGCGTGATAAGCGCGGGAGCTGCTCGTGAGACCCTCTTCGGAGGGAAAAGCAGATTATTGTATGATTGTGTGTGAATAGTGTCTGCTAGTCAGCCGAGTGCACATGCTGCTCCTACCCTGGACGTCACGCCCAGGAGGGAGTAAGTGTGCATTTAGGGACATAGCTCGTAAACTGCACTTGGGTCCTCCCATATGCGCTTTAAGAGATATTTCCCAGTTGGTTGCAAGTCATGAAAGCACAAGGCCTCAGGCGACACTGGTGCTCTGCTACCGGAGGTTGCCCAGAGGATTCATACAATTTTTGCCAAACCTAACTACCTTGCTCTGCTTCTCTCTCGGCAGTCCCTTCGGGCGACGCCGTTGAGGAGCAAAGCTTGAGGATAGTAATCTGGTTGATCCTGCCAGTAGTCATATGCTTGTCTCAAAGACTAAGCCATGCATGTCTAAGTATAAGTATTATACAGCGAAACTGCGAATGGCTCATTAAAACAGTTATAGTTTATTTGATAATCGAATTTACATGGATAACCGTGGTAATTCTAGAGCTAATACATGCTGGTGTGCCCGACTTTTGTGGAAGGGCGGTATTTATTAGAT
>JAPOKZ010000111.1:0-2154 GCA_029977385.1 Methanobacteriota archaeon | reverse complement strand
GATTGGAGGTTCCTCACAGTAGACTGGCCCGAGGAACTCGACGACGAGGGGGCGATCATCTTGGATGTTGATTGGGATGACAACCCGTACACGGACATAGATGTTCTATGGCTTACTGAGACTACTCACGGATACTACGAAGACGATCCAGATGCGTACGGGCCTAGCACATTCTTCATAGAAGAACGTTCGGCGAACAACCACGCAACAAGCGGGCAGCATAACTGGGGTACGTACACCGGTACCTCAAGGGAGACTTTCGCGGTCCCGGCAACTCCCGGGATCCACCAAATGATCCTCCACACCGCATTGCACGGGGTAGAGACAAACGACAACCCACTCAACATCTCAGTAGGTTACATTTCAGCAGAATCATCAGGCTTCAGCAGGACTGTTTCAGACTGGTCCGAGTCAGAAGGGAACGATACCGCCCTGGTGGTCTCGACAATGCCCATGCCCGTCGAGTCAGTTTCTTCACATGGTTGGGTTAGACCGGTGTACCTCGACAACCAAGTCGCATACCAGGACGACCCAGGTGACAAGATGACGGCATCATGGTGGTACAACTTGACCATTGAGGAGGCATCGGAGCTCACTATCTCTATGGACTCATACGATGGCGTCGATCTCGACCTATTCCTCTTCAGAGACGAAAACGAAGACGGATTTTTCTCCTCAGGAGAAGAAGTCTCCAGATCTTGGAGCGGAACCTCGTCTGAAACTATCTCGGCCACGGATCCGGAGGACGGGATGTACGGGATAGCGGTACACGGATACTCGGTGGACGGAGAGGGGGCAGACTTCTGGATAGACATCGAGGTAGTAGCAGGATCATCACTGGAGGTGCCCTCCTTCCACGACCTTAACGAGTCTGCTATTTCCGATATTTGGCCTTCGGGGTCAGAGTCTCTAGGGGGGAGGATCCCCGCCGGAGCAGTAGAGCTGAACATCAGTTACCTTAGGCCGCCCGCTGAAGGGAACTGGACTGGGTTCATCGATCTAGCCCTCGAAGGGGGCGCCCTAATCAGACTCCCATATCACTACGAGTTAATCGAACTAGAACCAGATATATCGTTTACAGCCCCACAGAATCTAACTGAGAGTAATGCCCAGGTGCCAATAAACCTGCACGCAATCGATATCGGCATAGGATTCAACCTCTCCCAACTTAATTGGACATGGCCATCCAACAACACGACTTTCCCAGCCGACTCGGTTTGGGCGTTGTCCACGAACGGGACCCTACACGACCTCACCTCGGCGTGGAACGGCATGGAAAACTTGTCTGGCAACCTCCTCCTTAGGGAGGCTTGGGTGAATTCGACGCTCCCAGCAACCGAGCAGTGGTTCGAATTCCATGCGATGGTCTCGGACGCATCCGGACGAACCTCCTCGTCTGACCTGACTGTTTCCTACGACATCACGTCGCCGATTCTGGCCGTTTACGGTGTGCCTTGGATAACAAACTCAGAGATACTGGAATTTCAGATACAGACCGAGCCCGGCTCAAACCTAGTGGTCGAAGGCTCTGTGATAGAGACCAACGAGGAAGGTCTAGCAAACCTCTCCTTCGTTCTGGATGAATCGGAGATGGGGATATACTCCGACCAGTCAGGAGGGCAACCGTTCTACTACAACAGCGAGTCAAACGTTTTCCAAGTCTCCTCCACTGACAATGCAGGAAACTCCGTTGCGACGTCTTTCCAGGTCGTTTATGACCAATCCCCTCCATCAGAAGTGTCTCTAATCACCCTCCAGGACCAGGCATACTACGACTATGGGCCAAATGACCTGCAACACCCGATCAACATCACAAGCGGAGAGGTGATCCTGGAAATTCCAGCCGATACGATGGAATGGTGCGTCTACGTCCTCTACTTCTCATGGGTCCAGACCTCAGATTGCACCCAAGAGACATCCCTGCCCCCGATTTTGAATGACAGCACAGGATTCCCAATTCCAGGTGTAACCCAATATGACGAAACCACGGAAATCTCCGTCCCACTCTCCCTAGAAGGATTGGGTGAGGGGGAGGTGGCCATCTCGATTTCACTGGAGGACTGGGCAGGAAACACACACCAGAGAAATTGGTCCATGACGATGGACTCCATCTCCCCGGAAATATCCTGGGTACTCTCTCCATCTAGCGGGGAT
>JAPOKZ010000108.1:0-2226 GCA_029977385.1 Methanobacteriota archaeon | reverse complement strand
CTTCCCAGTCCCGAATCGGTAGAGAGAGCGGTCCCTCTGGCCAGGATTACGCGCTTGTCCACATTGCCACCGAAGAGTGAGTGGATAATAACGGAGTTGGGAATCTGATGGCCCGAAACCCGATGATATCCCCCTAATGTGGCAGTGGAGACAGATGTTGGCATCCTCGTTTATTATCCTGAGAGCAGGTCGGTTTTCGTGTTCAGGCGGGTTGTGCTTGCCAGTGGCTCCAAGGGAGGCTCGGGGTACGGGGCCAATCACTCCGTGGTTGAGTGGTTGCTGGACAGGGCCAAGATCCCCGGATGGACAAGGGCGAGCACGCTCAACATTGACGCGAATTCGCGATCGCACATGAAGAGGATTGCGAGCTCCATTGAGGAGTCTGGTGCGGATCTGCTACACATTACCAACCAGCTGGATGCAGGGATGGTTCCGACCAAGGGCATCGGAGTCCCAGTGGTGGTCTCAGTTCACGACCTGTACGACCATCGTCCCAGGGCCATAGACGCAGGGGACGTTCCGGTGCCGCTTGGCGACCGCTTCCCGTCGTCTTCGAAATCTAGACTCCTGAAATCTTGCAAGGAGGGGATGTCCAGGGCAGACCTCCTGCTGTGCGCATCGAGCAGGACTCTGGAGGAAGCACGTGAGATGTTCCCTGGAACGAGATGCGAGTTGGTCAGGGACTCCTTGGACGAAGAATTCTGGGACCCGAACCGGAATCTCAGGGACAGGGAGATACTGGGCGAGATGGGAGATGAGGGGAAGTGCCTCCTGGTGTCAGTGGGCGAGAAGGATCCCCGATGGAGGTCCCAGTTCGTCAGCGAGGTGATGTCCATGCTTCCGGAGGAGGTCAGGGAGGACATCCTCCTGTTCAGAATAGGCTCGGGCAGGGTCGACTGGGAGAAGATAGCCGCCTACTTCCAGCATGCAGAGGCGGTCCTCTACCCCGGGGTCTCCGTGGGATTCCGTAGCCCACCGCTCGAGGCGATGGCCGCCGGATGCCCTGTCCTCGCATCCGAGCTCCCCCTCCATGACGAGGTCCTCCCAGCCAGGTGCCTGCTACCAGCAACCGAGCCCGACCACTGGGTATCTGCGATACTGGAGATACACTCCGATTGGGTTCGGGCCGGAGGCGTTCCCAGGCACCCCGATGACGAGCTGCTGACGATCGCCAAGTCGTCATTCGGGAGAGCCGCGCACGGGGAGTCGCTCTCCGGGGCGTACCAGGTTGCATTGGAAAGCGTAGAAAGGTGAGCAGGGCGGGGTAATCGCATGCAGGAGGATTCGATCACCACGATCCGCCGTCATGACATCGACTGGCTCAGAGTAATCCTGTTCGGCCTACTGATCCCCTTCCACGTGGCCATCGGCATCTACTGGTCTACGTACGGGGAAGACGTGAATCCGAACATAGACGATATTTCCGCAGTCGACCGCAGGGAGTTCGCGGAGGAGAGCGACGACTACTCCGCCGAGTCGGTCGACTTCACCAGCATGGTCCTGCACTGGATGCACCAGTGGAGGCTCGCGGCCCTGTTCATGATCTCGGGGATGGGGACTGCGTTCGCCTTCAAGAGGAGGACGTGGCAAATCTTCCTGCAAGAGAGGGTCAAGAGGCTGCTCATACCCATGTTCTTCGGGGCGTGGACGATGGGATTCGCTGGATCAGTCATCCTCGGGGGAGAGGAGATGACGGCGTCAGGCCTCACCTTCTCTTTCCTGTTCGGGATAGTCTGGAGGAGCCTGATCTTCTGGGTCCCAATTTTCGGGAAGCTGTGGGCGCTGGGGCATCTATGGTTCCTGTGGAACCTGTTCCAGTACTCGCTTATCCTGACACCGTTATTCCACCACGTCAGGAAGAACCCGGACGGTGGCCTCTCTAGGATGCTCAGGGGCTCCCTATCCATGCCGATGGGGATAGGTTCGTTGGTGCTGATGCCACTGGCGCTCACCATCACGGAGGTGCTGTTCAAGCCCTGGTTCCCCGGGTACATTGGCGTGGCCTACGAGTGGTTCTGGTTCCTGCTCTTCTTCCTGTTCGGATACGTCTGCATCACTGCGAAGGAAGAGTACTACAGGTTCATCGAGAGCAAGAGGATGCTGATCACCGCTCTGGCAGCAGCCTGGACCGTTGCGTTCGTTTGGATACGGCTGGAGCAGCACGATTCCGGCATCCCGTACGTGGACGGCGGTTGGCTCGAGCAAGGCGTCCTCCACGACCATAGG
>JAPOKZ010000166.1:0-1204 GCA_029977385.1 Methanobacteriota archaeon | reverse complement strand
CGTGTACTCCGTCTGGAGTAATGAGAATGCTCAAGTCTAGCGGAGTGAAAACTCGAGGAGCTAGGGCTGTGGTTCTGGGTCGCTCAAGGATAGTTGGGATGCCCATGGCACTAATGCTGGCACAGCCTGGTTGTGATGCTTCAGTCTCCATAGTTCACTCGAAGACAGATGGTATCGCCTCAATATGCAATCAGGCCGACATACTGATTGCTGCAGTTGGCAGACCCCATATGGTGGAGATGGAATGGGTGAAGAAGGGCGCTTTCGTCGTTGATGTTGGTATTTCTCGTGTAGAAGGAGGGTTGGCAGGGGATGTTTCTCCTGAAGTTTCGGAGGTTGCAGGTTGGATCACCCCCGTCCCAGGAGGAGTGGGGCCAATGACAATAGCCATGTTGATGGAAAATACGCTCAGGGCCGCAGAGATGCAACTTGTTTAGTCGAAAATTCCCATCTCGAACTTCGCATCCTCGGAAGAGTGGATTCTGGGGTCCCATGGAGGGGAGAAAGTGAGGTTCACGTGAACGCTATCGATTCCCTCGGTAGCCAAAGCGGCCCTATGCACTGCGGCCATCAACTCTGGAGCGACAGGGCAACCCGGACTAGTTAGTGTCATCTCAACCTCTACATGGTTTGAGCTAATATCCACGGAGTAAATCAGTCCTAAATCGGTAACCTTCAGATTTAGTTCGGGATCCTCAACATTGGACAGAGAGTCCATCACTTCTGATTCTGTGACCAACCTAAGTCCTCCCTGATAGCGAGGAGGCCACTTCTTGGACCCTCTTGAACATATTCAGAAAACCGTTTGCTCTGCTTGGCGTTAGGGATGACCTTATCCCCATCGAGTCCGCGAATTCTGGGGACATTGCCGCGACATAGGAAGGACTCATCCCATTCACAGCAATCGCAGTTACCGCAATCAAGCCCTGTACAATCTGTGCATCGGCCCCACCCCTCAGGACGAAGTAGCCCTCGTCGTCAAGGTCGCAAGAGACGTGTGCACGTGATTGGCAACCATGTACTTGGTTTCCATCGTCCCACTCTTCGACGGGCAAAGGCGAGGGATTCCTCTTTGCGTATTGAAAAAGAAGCTCGTACCTCTCCATGGAGTCGAAGCAGGATGAGAACTCCTCGACAATGGGGTCCAACTGCTCTGGCCATCTCCTTCCATCAACCACGACATCGCCTCTAGACTATTCGACTT
>JAPOKZ010000041.1:0-9562 GCA_029977385.1 Methanobacteriota archaeon | reverse complement strand
TATCGCAACAATGGACTTCAGCTTACCTTGGCAGAATCTTAGAACCTCTGCGAGGTCATTGTCAAGATTGTGGAAAAGAGCGGCTTCTACAGCATCAGCCCCACTCATCCTGGACGCATATAGATCCATTTCTGTTCTATACCCCATCTCTCCTATGCTAGCACCGATTGAGTCCGTTCCTTGTTGTACCAACTGTCGCATTCTAGTCTGATCAATTAGGGATGCCTTTCGTGCCTTGGCTCTAGCAGATGCGTTGTAAACATTGGATCTGCCACTTTGCGCCCTGACCATTTAATCACCTCACTCGTTGAAAAGAATCCCGTTTATTTCGCCCAGAGTATTTTTCCATGCCTCTTCAAGCATCATATCGAATCTGTAGTCCAGCATAGTTGAACCATCCTTGGATTCGAGAACGAATCCTCCCAGCCCATCTATGTCTTCTCCCATCTTGAACCCGTTTTTGGAAAGTGCAGTCCTGTCGGCTTTGACAGGCCTCAGAATCACATCTGCCTTGGTTTCTGATGCCTCTTTAACGAGCGAGTCCAGTATCTTCTTCCTACCAGCCAATTTAGGCGATCTAATCTCTTCCTTAGCTGCTTCCCAGGTTAATTCCAGCTCCTCTCTTCTAGCAATCAGAGCCCTTTTTTGGTTCGCTTGTCTAGCCGAGGCTACCACCTCAACGGAGATTTGCTCACTTTCTCTCTCTGCCTTGGTAGATGCCATGGAGGAAGTTTGTGTAGCCTCATTTCTGGCTTCTTCTTCAATCCTCTTTGCTTCCGCTCTGGCTTTGTCTAGAATAGCCTCCGCTTCCTCCTTTGCTTGTTTAGTAATCTCTGCTGCTAGCGTTTCAAGCGACATTATACTATCCTCCTTCTATTTTTCTTTCCGTCTTCTCAAAGCAGGAATATTGCTAGGAAGCCGAATAGTACAATTGTTTCTGGCAGAGCCGTGAAAATCAGTCCGTATGTGAACTTCTTCTCATCTTCTGCAATCATTCCAACTGCCGCTGCGCCGATTGGCCCCTGGCTAAGCCCAGTTCCAATTCCGGCAAGACCCAGTGCAAGTCCGGCCCCGATCATCTTGTACGCTGCTTCTGTACTTTCATTATCTGCTGCTTCTTGCGCCTGTACGCCGCTGGCGACCATTACTAGCGCCAACAGAACCATCAGTATGCTCATTCCTCTCATCATTTTTCTGTCATTCATTTTTTTTCCTCCTTTTTTTCAAGCTGTTTGCTTGGAATCTAATAATCGCCCTCCACGAACTTTGATTTTCTCCCGAAGGGATCGAATGCCTCACCGCTAGAGTCGTAATACTGCCTCATCCACTCTACGAAATGTAGCCTAGCAGCGTGGATATTGGGGCTAAACAAACCCAGCACGAGAGCGAAGGTCTGGCCTAAAATCCATCCGATTACCAATAACACGGCAATCAATGGGTCTGCAAAGTCAATCTTGGTAAACAGATTTACATTTGCGGTTTCAGCAATCTTGACTCCAACTGCTCCAACAGCAAACAGCCTTACGTATGAAATTACGGAAGGCATCATTCCTACTGCCTCAATGGGCGCCAATCCGACATTAATTGGGAATGGGACTCCATGATACCTGTACAATGTCCACATGAGCATGAGAACGGATGACCCCGCGATAGCGGCGCCAGAGTTTCTCATATCAGTGCTCCCAGGTCCGATGTAACCGTAAGCGAAGAGGAATCCGCCCACCAACAACAGCATCCAAGTCCCCTTTTCGAAGAAAGCACAGACTAGGCCGAAACCTCCGTGGCCATTACCGTAAAGAAGAATATCTCTGAAACCAATCGCGAGACCTATGAAGATGTGAATTACTCCCAGATAGATGGTTAGCAGTATCAGGTGCTCGAGGTTGCCTCCATCGTCTACGGGGGTAACTCGATGGAATGGATAGGTCAATGAAGCACCAAACAGCTCGGGAGTCTCGTAGTGTATTCTTCCTCCATTCGGGTAAAGTGCCGTCATCCACGATACCCATGAGGGCAGGTCTCCCTTTTCCAGCATGTAGGCATCCTTGAAGCAATGGCCATCATGCCAATGGTAACTGCATGCGGCTTCAGTAGTGTATTTAGTCTCGATATGAGGTAGGAACTCGAAGCCCGCAAACTCGCCGTATATGTAACCGAATACCAGTGTTCCCATACCGATGTAAGCCAGGAACTTCCCTCCGAGCATGACCATTTCGTTGGTTCCAGACCTCGTAATCAGGAATGACCCTAGGGCTATAGTAGCGAGACCATAAGCCATATCTCCTAACATCATTCCGAAGAATAACGGATAGGAAATAAGCATGAAAACGGTGGGGTCTATTTTCCCATAAGCGGGTCTGCCTACAGCGTCAGTAAGTAGCTCCATCGGCCTAGATGAATTCCTTTCTTGGTATGAAATCGGAGGCATCTGCTGAGAGTGATGGTGGTCAGAGTGTCCGTGCCCCCCGCCTCCGGCTTCCATCTCAAAAGGAGCTATTTCTACGTGCAAACAGGAGCCTTGCAACGCTCTTTCCAACTCATCTGCCCTCCTCATCTCCAGCCAACCGTCGATAACGAATGCGTGTTCTGAAACCGCCACCCTAACTGGGGCTGTCAGAATCTCGTGATCCCTCTCCAAGACCTCCAAGCCGCATACTAGAGTTTCTCCGTGTGATTTTGACCATGAGTCCAACTCTCTTTCGAGACGAGTCTTTTCATTCACTATTCTATCCTTCTCATTCCTTATTTCCGAGAGTAAGTCTGGGACCGATCCAGTTCCAGGAGGTATTGGGGTCTGTTGGAAGCCCGCAGACTCCAACAATGACTCTGCTTGTTTGGAATCATTGTTTCTTAGGAATATAGCCACCATCCCATCCTGCTTTCTTGACTCAATCATCAGTCCTGATGAGGAGGCTTCTCTGGCAGCAGAGATATCGTCAACTCTGCCAACGAATGCTGCAATAGATTCGTACCCAGACAACAAATCCAAATCCACGCCCAGTGGTTCTAGTTCTGCGAGTGAATCCTCCTGCTCCTGGAGAGAGCCTATAGCAGCCTCCAAGTCGGAAATTTTAGAACTCAGATCAAGGACTCCTTCTATCTCTATTTGCAGCTCCCCATCTAGTTTGCTTCTGATCTCCTCTGCCTCTAGGGGTCTTGAGGGAGCAGTCGCATTTACGACCGATTTCGCCGCTCTGGCCTTGACCAAATCCCGACCTATCTCTTCGGATTTTATCCCGGGCGTTCCCAATGAGAAACCCTCCTCCGAGTCATCGTAGTCAACAATGTGAATCGCCTCCAGGCCTGCGAGTGAGTCTATTGCAATAGCAAGGTTGTTTTTACTACCTGCAGCAACCAGTCTGCCCATCTGTAGTGTATGGACTTGCGACATCTGAATTCCCTTTGTTTTAGGATCTGAAAGCATCGACAACTGTCTTGACCGCTTCTCCCCTTCTTCCTTCTCCGCTGTCATGAATTGATCCGATTGCGGAATCTCCCTTTTTGGAAACCTTAGCCGCCTCTCCTTCAGCAACACTCCTTGCTTCCGAAATCATGTTCTGCGAGCTTGCCTCAGAATCAGACTTTCCTGACTGGATGATTTCCGTAGCCTTCAACCTCGCCTTAGAGATGATCTCAGCTGCTTCTGACTCTGCATTCGCAATGGTCTTCTCCGCCTCGCTTTCTGCCTGTCTTATTGCTCGTAGAACTTCCTCTCGTCCCATTTCTATGCACCTACGGTGCAATGGCGACCGATGAGGAGTTTATGATGATAACCACGGGAATTCCACTCCTTCATCACCATCGAAGAGCCCTATCGGGAATCCTCCAAATATATCCTTCTCTGAGGATGACACATGGACGCGCAGGGGATGGAGGGAGCGGAGTGGGACGAACTCCAGAGAAATCTCATGGCAACCATCCCGGTCTATGACCGTATAAACAGGTTCGCAACCCTGGGGCAGGTCTCTAGATGGAGGAAAATGGTCAGAGAGAAGTTGCCTGTGGGCAGAGTTCTCGAGATTGGGTGTGGCCCCGGTAGTTTCGCGGAGGATGTGGTCGGTAGGGATCTGGTGTGCGTGGACCCTATTCCTGAGATGCTTTCTACGGCCGAGAAAAGGGTCAATTCAGCTAGAGCCGAACGTGGAGACCCGCCCGCTGAATTCGTAGAGGCGACTGCTGAGAAACTCCCTTTTGAGGATGGATCTTTCGATGCCATTTGCTCACTTTTTTCCTTCAGGGATTGGTATGACAAGAAGGCAGGACTGTCTGAATCACTAAGGGTCCTAAAGCCCGGTGCTCCGATTATCATAATCGATCCTGCAAAAATGAACCGACTACACGGGATTCTTGGTGCACTTTGGATGAAGGTATGGGTGGGTAGCTATGCCAGAATTGTTTGTGGCGTTCGGGATCACCCTTGGAAGTGGCTTACTAAGACATACGAAGAGTTTGGAAATACTCGAGATTATGTTTCCATGTTACGCGATGTCGGTTTCGCCGATGTCGAAGCACGAGTCATTTTCCCTGGAATGGCGACCATCTGGTCTGCACGTTCTCCTTAGAATATCCAGAACATCTTCCTGCAGGTCACCGCCCTCCAGATGAATCCTCTAGTGAGGGGGTTGAATGCCATATTTAGGAACCAATCAGGGAATCTGAACAGTAGGCTGCCTATCGTGAATGACCTCTTAGAATTCCTCATCACTTTCCCCATTTGTGCCTCCCACCTCCTCTGGTACTCCTGTAGGTCCACACCGTCATTGATGTGCTCGGATATTACCTGACCGGCTATCCTACCTCCGATCATAGCTATTGTGATCCCTGCTCCATTGGATGGGAGTACCATTCCTGCCGAGTCACCGACTAGGACATAGTTTCCCTTCACGAATTGGCCTATTGTCCCAGACATGGGGAGATAGCCAGCTCCTCTGAATGACTCCTCGCCTTCGTAGCGTTCGATGAACTCATTGGCGTAAGATTCCAGACTCCTACCTCTAGACATCTTCCTCTGAACACCTAGGCCTATGTTAGAAACCGACTCCTTCGGGAAAACCCAAGCATATCCTCCCGGGGCAACAGATCCGAAGTGCAATTCCAAAGCATCAGAGTGATGGCCCTCCTTGAGTACAAATTTCACAGGAATATTCAGCGATTTCTCATTCCAGTGCTTCTTTCTTATGGGGTCGTTGTAACCACCCGCCCCCACTATTACCTTCCCCTTCAGGACAGTGCCGTCAGAGAGTAGGACCGACTCGCCATCGACTCGCTTAACTCTACTTCCGAGCAGAAACTCCGCGCCGCTAGATGCGGCAAGGTCGACTAAGGCCTCGTCATGAGCCACTCTATCCAGAACCATTCCTTCGAATTTGAAGTCCATTCCCTTGCCATTTGGCTTGACAATCCTCATCTTGCCCGATGTGCTAGAGATTGCCTCATCTGGGGTTCTGAATAGGTCATCAACTTCTGGAACATTAGGGCACAGTCTCTTCATCTCTTCATTTGAGGGAACCAGCTCTCCGCATTGCAGGGGGGTCCCAATAGGGTTTCTTCCGTCTATGACTAGCACGCTGAGGCCACCTTCTGCGGCATACCTTGCAACGGTGCTACCAGCAGGCCCCCCTCCTATGATGATGGCATCCCAGTATTTTTCCTCGGACAGGGGGATTCCTCCGTTAGTTCGTTCTAGCCTCCGAGATTAGTGCCATCTCGCTCAATAGAATTTTCTCGTCTGAATCGGGTAGAACCTCTAGATGCTCCAGAGCCCGTTCAACATGGTTCGAGACCAATACTCGCGAATATTCGAAGGACCCCGCTGCCCTAAGAAGTTGTACTAGCTCATGGAGTCTATCGTTTCCGAAGTTAGTCAGAACATCCTTCAGATGCTCTCTATCCTCTCCATGAAGCATGGTCAATGCGTAAATTATGGGTAGCGTCATCTTACCCTCATGGACATCTGTTCCACGTGGCTTCCCTATCCCTTCGTCTCCTTCCAGGTCTAGTATATCATCAACTAACTGGAAGGCTCTACCCAGTTCAATACCGTAACCCCAAAGAGAGTCAACGATTTCCTGACTGGCACCTGCAACCATGCCCGCGCTAGAGCAACTAGATGCGAAGGGTCCAGCGGTCTTGCCATCGATTATGGCATAGTAGTCTTCGGGCCGAGTGTTTAGGTTGTGGATATGCTCGAACTGTAGAATCTCTCCCGAGGCAATCCCTGCACAAGCATCCCTGACCTTGCCTATTACTCTCTCATCATACTTGGCCCCGAATTGGAAACCCAATGAGAATAGGTAGTCCCCAGCAATAATTGCGTGGGAGATGCCATGGGTGGAGTGAATGGTGGGCTTCCCCCTACGCATCTTTGACTGATCGTAGACATCATCATGGACCAAAGTAGCGGTATGTATCAGCTCCGAGGATAGAGCCAGATCTATGGCCTCTCTGTAGTCCGAACCTCCAGCAGCCTTGTACGCCATTATCACCAATATCGGCCTATACCTCTTTCCTCCGCCTAGAAGGACTTCCCTGGCAATCGACATTATGGGGCGATCGAGTGAGGAACTCATCTTCTCCAGAACCAGATCCTCTATCGACTCCTCAACCAAATTCTTCAGAGATTCAAGATCCATAGACTCGATATTCTCCGCTTCCATGTATCTCAGCCTAGGGGTCGCATATATCAACGGGTGTCCGCGCCGCTCAGATTGGGCATGAGGAGTGCTCCCTCCCTAGAGGTGGATGCGATGGAAAACAGGCTGATTGTCGGGGCGCTGGACTCTTCTTCCTGGAAAATTTCCGCTACCGTCTCCAGTCACTTAGATTCAATAGACCACGAGGGACTGGAGCAGTCCGTTACTCCGTTCGAAGACGTATCATCCGCACTAGAATCGTTGTCTGAGGGTGAAATAGATCTACTAGCCGTCCCTGCATCTGAAATCATCGGTAGTGAGGCTGAGCTAGCAGATAATGGATGCCATATCGTCGGGGCTCGAACTCCTAGAAGACCGTCTCCAGTTCTAGTCTCGCCAGACAGACTGATGTACCAACCAAAGTCTGCAATCATCGTCTCGGATTCAGAACTTATCCGCAGGCAGCTTCTCAGGGCACGCCCTGATATTCAGGTACTCAGGACCGATCAGGTTTCAGCGAATCCCAAGGATGTCCCTCTAGACACTTTGGAAAGGGCATCTTGGCTAGCAGGAATGCTAGATAGGGAGGAGATAGATGGATTCATTTCCTCTAGGTCGGAGTATGAGAACTCCGGCCAAACAGAGAGGAGGCACACGCTGATGTCACAGCCTAAAGTAAGGGGCGCCCCGCACTTCATTCCGCCACCTTACTCAGACCTGATCGCGATCATATGTAGGATTGGATTCCCAAACGCTCTATCATCGAGGCTAACTGAGTCAGAGGGAAATACTGTCCTCTGGGTCCAGAGTAGGATTATGGGAAGTTTGGATCCGTCATTACACGATTGCGTTGGTCTAGAGGTTAGGCATCGTCAGGTCGGAGCAATACTCAGGCAGGCGGAGGAGAATCGAGACCTTGTACTAGAGCAGGCTTGTCACGATCCGGATGGGGAGATATATCATGACGAGGTCAGAGTCGAGGTTCGATTGGAGGCACTCTCGCCAAATGGTCGGAAGACTCTATCATTGGAGAGGTTAGTGGCAATGAGCGAGTATCAGAGAGCTATAGTCGCACTGATGATAGACTGGGAAAATATGGTCAAGGAGTCCTCCAGAGAGGTGCCGAAAGACCACCCAGATGATGTTGATGCGCCCTCCTTCCTCTAGTCATTGCCGCTCGTCCGGAAGAGTTTCGAAAACCCCTCCCAGGCAAAGATAGGGGGGCAACCGATAACTAAGGTAGCATCACGAGGTGCTAGTGTTGATATGCGGGTAGACGCCGATTTACTGAGTTCTCTCTACACGGAGAGACTACAGAGTCTCAGGAGTAGAGCTGAGGAAAGCAGAATCTCGAAGTCAGGATCAGTCGAGGTTCTCAGAGCCAGACTGATCTCAAACCTGGTTCTGTCGGAAATGGATCTTTCCTGGGAGGGGATACAGTCTATGTCCCACAAGGAGATGGGTGAAGTCCTGAAGGTCTTCGGCATCAAGTCCTCTGGTTCTCACAAAGAGAGGCGTCAGCGCCTTTGGCTACATCTAAACTATGATTCGAGGAGGATGACGATCGAGAACCTAGCCGAGATGAACAGAGATGACTTACATGAGATGTGCAAGAGCCTCGAGCTAGAGTTAACGGGAAACAGGACAGTCCTGATGGGTAGGGTGGCTGGAGTCCTTACCAGTCAGATGAGGGGTTGGGGGAGAATCAAGCGTAGCCTCAAGAGGAATGGGATTCAAAAGCCCTCTTCGATGAATTTCGAACAAGAGGAAAAGGACACGGACTCGTCCCCAATCGAGATGCCTAATGGGGATTTTCAAGCCATCCCCTCACAAGCACTTCTCGAGGATGCAGCTGACTCCATCCTAATTGGAATTGACAACCAATCCAACCTTGTCCAAGGAGACCTTCTCACTATCCATGCCCGTGTGGGGGACCTCGAGAGAATGGTTGGTACCATCCTCAGGAGTCACGGCGGCTCTTGGGGGGAAGCCGAGAAGGATCTGCTGTTGAGGCTTGCAGACAGGAGAGGTTGGCCAATAGGTGAGCAGTTTGTCAGACACAGGGTCTTGATGGTGGCTACGAATATCGCAGAGATCAAGGGAGCCTCGATGGCACCAACCGATCATAAAATACAAGCGATGGAGGATACTGAATCGACTATCAAGAGGATAAGATCGAAACTCTCCTCACTGGACTAGACCGGTGAAAAATCTACTCAGATATAGAGAAGAATCCGAATTTAGGTTCAGAAATCTCCATCGTGTCATCTTTTAGACTCATAACGGCATTCTCCGCATCCTCTCTTGAGGATCCGGCAGATACGCAGGCTCCAACGAGATCCTCGTACTCAACCAACTCTCCCCCATTGGAGCCAAGAATCCCTAGAATAACGTCTCTGGGATCTCCTCCACCATTACTCTGCAACTCAATCTGCTCCACAGGTGCCACCTCCACACCCACTGGTTCCAGATCCGTATCCAAGTCTTCCTCAGAACCTCCCAGAGCCCTGGAGAAAGCCTTGAGGATCCAGACTCGATATGCCTCGGTGTCGAACTCGGAGTAGTGCTCCTTCGACTTGATTAGACCGTCCACCAGGTCCTCAGGAACTCCTGCCTTTCTCAGTGATTCCTCTGTCAACTCCTCTCCTTGCGAAGAGTCGTAAGCCTCGAGCCTCCTAAGCGTGGCGTCCGCAGCATCAACCAACCATGATTTGTAGTGCTCTAATCCGACTTCTGTGAAACTCTCAGCTCTGAGCGATGTGAATATACCACCGTCTTCGGACTCGTTAGACTTCTGCCTTCCCACAATGGAAACTAGAACAGAGTCACCGGATTCGAACCTAGCTAGGAGCTCTTCTGCATCCGGATGCAACTCGGGCTGAAACGGTGCTACGTCGAAGTAGTGAGTCCCCGAGGGATCCCTGACTTGT
>JAPOKZ010000139.1:0-1608 GCA_029977385.1 Methanobacteriota archaeon | reverse complement strand
TATCTCCATGGTCGCCATAATGCTGCTAGTTTCCATCCAGGGGTGGATAATCGACGATGTTGTGGACGAGATAAAGAAAGACTTGGGGATTTACGAGAGAGTGCCCGTATGGGAGAGGTCTGAGTGGCCGTACATCACGAGCGGCAGCTACAGTTACGTCATGGAAATGGGGGATTACGGTATTCTGGAGACGGACAACGAGTGGAACTCTGAGCACCACTTCGTCAGTTTCGACCTGCCCATGAGTGAGGGCGGGTCCGCACCGAACGGAGTGGTGAGTCTGGCTGTGTGGCTCCCCGATGTACCCCCCGGCGTCCAGGTCCCAGTGATCGCGGAGTTCGGACCCTACTTCGACGAGGTCAGTGTCGAAACCCCATCGATAGAGGTTCCCGGAACGTGGCTGGGACAGATGATAATCGATCAGATCCTTCCACATGGATACGCATTCGCCCAGGTCTCTGTGATGGGGACCGGTAGATCGAACCACTGCATGGACCTGATGGGCAATGCCGAGCAGTTGGGGGTCGACGCGGCCGTGACCTGGTTGGGGACCCAGGAATGGAGCAACGGCGGGGTGTCGATGATCGGCAAGTCCTACGATGGCTCCACACCTTGGCAGGCCGCGACCTTCGGAAACGAGTATCTGAAGACGATAGTCCCTATTTCAGGACTCATCGGAGTCATGGAGCTGATGTGGAAAAACGGGAGCAGCGAGGCCCGGGCTCCGATAATGCACAACGGCGTTTACGGCTCCTACGGGATTGATGGCGACCAGGAGGACATAGGGAACATGTGTCCCGACTACATCATCGGACCCGGTACTGGAGTAGCGGCTTACATGTGGGGCGGAGAGGCGGCTGGAACATACTGGGAAGAGAGGTACTTCCTAGACAGGGTACTGGATAACTACAGGGGTTCGGTCTATTTGATCCAAGGAATGCACGACTGGAATGTGGATCCGCACATGGCCGTTCCAGTGATCAACCAACTGAAAGACTCGGGGATCGAGGCAAAGGGACTGTTCGGCCAATGGGACCATGATTACCCAGATAGGCCGGATTACCACTTCGATCGTTCGGGAGAGGGCAGGGGGAGGGAGGCTTACCCCCAAATGGTGAGATTCGACTGGATGCAGGACCTGCTAGAGTGGTTCGATTGGTACCTGAAGGGAGTCGGTGAGCAGCCTGGTTTGTTCGTGGAAATCCAGTCCAACCAGGGACAGTGGAGGATCGAGGACCGCTACCCTCCCGATGAGATGGATATGATTTCTCTGGACCTGGGGGGAGCGATGATGAACGTGGCGGGCACGACCACCATCCTGCCCAATGGGAACTTCGGTCCTATCTACGAGAGCGAGCCCTTCGAGGAGACGATCTGGATATCGGGTCTTCCCAGGCTGCATGTGGAGGTCAGCACCGCGACCGTCGGTGGCCAGATCTACGCACTGCTGGAGGACTGCTCCGAGGCTGGCGACTGCATACACATAGGTCACGCGATAATGGATCTGAGGTATCACGAGGGCGGCACTCAGGAGCAGACGTGGCTCCCGATCTTCCAGACGATCAATGCCAAGATGGAGTTCTTCGCGATGGACGCTCAGATAGAGGC